>JAXITH010000026.1:0-7941 GCA_034680185.1 Candidatus Planktophila sp. | reverse complement strand
TAAGAAGGCTGCTCCAAAGCGCAAGAAGGCAGCAGCAAAGAAGGCAGCTCCAAAGCGTCGCAAGAAGGCAGCAGCTAAGAAGGCAGCTCCAAAGCGTCGCAAGAAGGCAGCAGCTAAGAAGGCAGCTCCAAAGCGCAAGAAGGCAGCAGCTAAGAAGGCAGCTCCAAAGAAGCGCAAGAAGGCAGCAGCTCCAGCAGCAGCTCCAAAGAAGCGCCGTCGCAAGAAGGCAGCAGCTAAGTAATTTATTACTTAATAAAAAACCCGCCACTTTATGTGGCGGGTTTTTTATTTCTCTTTTACTTTTGAATTATTTTTTAATTATCTTTCAACTCTTCGCGAAGCGAATCTGAAACTCTCTCAAATATTTCTGCCAACGCCACTTGATCGCCCTTTGATAGATGATCAACAAATCGCGAGCGCACACTTTCCACATGATCTGGGGCAGCGGCCACAATCGCCTTCCATCCCTTGGCGGTCATCACTGCAAAATATCCACGCTTATCTATTGGACAGGCTTCGCGCTTTACCCAGCCGGCCTTCTCCATGACCTTCATGCGATGAGAAAGTCTTGAGCGAGAAAGCATCGCAACTTCGGCCAGCTCGGACATACGCATCCGGCGCTCTGGGGCATCACTTAATTGGGCAAGAATCTCGTAATCGGCCATCGAAAGTTCGTGGTGGGCCAGGTCTAAATCCAGGGCTTCAAGTAAACGGCGGCTAGCCACGATATAGCGACGCCAAGCCTTCATTTCAGCGGCATTGAGCCAGCGAGGTGAGGTAGCGTTTTGTCGTGCCATAGGGCAAGCATACGTGAATTTCGATAAAGTTGAACTTTCAACTAACTCGTATAACCAACTCAGTTGCCAAACGAACAAGGGAAGCCATGACCAAGAAGCTAATCAGCGGAATCGATCCTTCACATATCGACTCAAATTTTCGCCCACAGGATGATCTCTATCGCTACTTCAACGGCACTTGGCTTAAGAACCACGAGATCCCGCAGGATCGCTCTTCCGATGGAATTACCTACCAACTATTTATCGAGGCCGAGGCCCAGGTCCGCGAAATTATCGAGACCGCCAAGGGCGATGGTGATGCCCAGAAGATTCGCGATTTATATGACTGCTTCCTCGACACCGATGCAATCGCTAAAGCCGGCATCACTCCCCTGCTTGATGACCTAGCCGCAATCGATCGCATCCAAACGCGCGATCAATTTATTAAGACGATGGCTGATTTAGAAATGCGTGGACTCGGTGGCGCATTTGGCGTTGGCATATATGGCGATGCCATGAACTCGGAAATGAATATTGTTTATCTCGGCCAAGGTGGTTTATCTCTGCCGGATGAGGCTTACTACCGTGAAGAACAATATGAAGAAATTCGCCAGGCCTTTAAAGTCCACGTCGCCAAGATGTTTGCTCTCGCCAAGATCGAAAACGGCGCCGAACTTGCAGATGCCATTTACACACTTGAAGCCCAGATCGCATCTCACCACTTTGATCAGGTAAAAGATCGCGATGTAGAACTCACCTATAACAAGATGACCTTTAAAGAGCTCTGCGCTCTTGCCCCACATTTCGACTGGGCAACTTGGCTTGAGTACAGCCATATTCCAAAGGCGGCTTTTGACGAACTTGTTGTGCAGCAACCTCCATTCTTTGCTGGCTTATCTAGCATCCTTGAAAACTTCGATCCCGCCCCATGGAAGGCGTGGATGAAGTGGCAGCTGATTTCAGGTGCTGCGGCTTATTTGCCGGATGAATTTGTAAATCAGAACTTTGATTTCTACGCCAAGACTTTATCTGGCACCCCGGAAATTCGCGTTCGCTGGAAGCGCGCTATTTCCTTTGTCGAAGGCGCACTCGGCGAGGCGATCGGCCGCATTTATGTGCAGCGCCATTTCCCAGAAGCTGCCAAGACCGCGATGCTCGAACTCGTTGATAATTTAATTGAGGCCTACCGCATCAGCATTAACGAACTTTCTTGGATGAGCCCAGAAACCAAAGCCAAGGCTTTGGATAAGTTGGGCAAATTCACGCCAAAGATCGGCTATCCCGATAAGTGGCGCGATTATTCGACGCTAACAATTACTCGCGATGATCTCTTTGGAAATATTGGACGCATCACCAAGTTCTCGCGCGATATCGAATTAGCCAAGATCGGTAAGCCAGTTGATAAGACCGAATGGCTAATGACCCCGCAGACCGTTAACGCTTATTACCACCCGATCCAGAACGAGATCGTCTTTCCGGCCGCCATCTTGCAGCCACCGTTCTTCGACCTTGAGGCAGATATTGCCGCAAACTACGGAGGAATCGGTGCGGTAATCGGCCACGAAATCGGCCACGGCTTTGATGATCAAGGTTCAAAGTTCGATGGCGACGGAAACATGATCGATTGGTGGACTGAATCCGATCGCACCGAATTTGAAAAGCGTGCTAACGCTTTAATTAAACAATTCGATGCTTTATATCCAGAGGAGACCCCGGATATCCATGTAAATGGCGCTCTAACGGTCGGAGAAAACATTGGAGACCTGGGCGGCCTTGCAATCGGCTTTAAGGCTTATAAATTGGCTCTAAAGGGCGCTCCAGCCCCTGTAATCGATGGTTTAACGGGAGAACAACGTTTCTTCTTATCGTGGGCGCAAGCATGGCGCGGCAAGGTTCGTGCAGAAGAGCTACGTCGCCGGATCGCAACTGATCCGCATTCTCCATATGAATTCCGTTGCAACGCGATCGTTCGCAATATCAACGATTTCTATGACGCCTTCGAACTATCAGAGGGCGATAAGTTGTGGCTGGCCGCTGAGGAGCGCGTAGAAATCTGGTAACTAGTTAAAAACTAGTTCTCGGGGAAGTGGCAGGCCACTTGTGATGCCCCGAGCTGTACCAACTGTGGCACTTCGGTGCGGCACTTATCTTGCGCCTTCCAGCAGCGGGTATTAAATACGCAACCTGCTGGTGGATTAATTGGGCTAGGCAAATCTCCGGTCAAGATAATGCGTTCGCGGGTGCGTTCAGATCGTGGATCTGGCAGCGGCACGGCAGATAAAAGCGCTGTTGTGTAAGGATGGCGTGGCTTGGCGTAAAGATCTGCAGTGGCTGCGATCTCCATCATCTTGCCCAAGTACATAACCGCAACTCGATCAGAAATATGTTGGACCACAGATAAATCGTGGGCGATAAAGACCATGCTGATCTTCTCTTCTTCTTGCAGATCTTCCAGCAAGTTAATTACCTGGGCCTGAATCGAAACATCGAGAGCTGATACTGGTTCGTCGGCAACGATAAAGCGTGGCTTTAACGCGATTGCGCGAGCGATACCGATGCGCTGGCGCTGACCACCCGAGAACTCGTGTGGGTAGCGGTTGTAGTGCTCTGGGTTTAAGCCAACGCGCGCCATCAAGTTTTGAACGGCAGTCTTGGTGCCTTCTGGTGGAGTAATTCCCTGAATTTCAAAAGGTGCAGAAATAATCTTGCCAATGGTCTGACGCGGATTTAGCGCAGAGTATGGATCTTGGAAGATGATCTGCATCTGGGCGCGGATCTTGCGCATCTTGGTTGCGTTGTAATCCGTGATGTCTTGGCCTTCAAAGATTAACTTGCCTGATGTTGGCTCAGTTAACTTCAAGATGGTGCGACCTGCTGTGGTCTTACCGCAACCTGATTCGCCAACTAGGCCGATAGTCTCGCCCGCTTTTAGTTCGAAGGAAATTCCATCGACAGCCTTAACGACTTCTTTCTCACCGCGCTTGCCTTTGCCGGTTGGGAAGTGCTTAACGAGGTTGTCGACCTTAAGGATTACATCGCTCATGCCTGCAACTCCTTAACTTCCTTGGTGAACAGATCTTTACGTAACGCTTCTGGAATATGGCAACGTGAACGATGAGTTGCAGAAGTGCCAATTAAGTCAGGCTTGGTTGAGTTGCAACCAGATTCAGCTGAGTGTTGCTTGTACTCGCAACGTGGTGCAAATGGGCAACCAACTGGCAAGTTAATTAGTGAAGGTGGCTGTCCTGGAATCGCCTTGAGGCGATCGTTATTTGCGGTAACGCGTGGCACTGATTTCAGAAGACCAAGTGTGTATGGGGCAAGTGGTGAGTAGAAGATGTCATCGACAGCGCCTTCTTCAACGATGCGTCCGGCATACATAACGTTTACGCGATCTGCGACCTGGGCAACAACGCCGAGGTCGTGGGTAATCAACAAGATACCCATATTAAATTCTTTCTTAAGCTTTGAAAGTAGCGCCAAGATCTGGGCTTGCACAGTTACATCCAGCGCCGTTGTTGGTTCATCAGCGATCAAGATCTGTGGTGAGTTCATCAAAGCCATTGCGATCATTACGCGCTGGCGCATACCACCAGAAAATTGATGTGGAAATTCGACAGCGCGCTTTGCTGGCTCTGGAATACCGACGAGATCAAGCATCTCGATTGCGCGAGCCATCGCTTCTTTCTTCTTACCTGGGTTGTGAACCAAGTAAGCCTCAGCGAGCTGGTTGCCGATCTTGTAATAAGGATGAAGTGATGACATTGGATCTTGGAAGATCATCGAAACTGCCCGACCACGGATATCGCGGATCTGATCATCATTTAGCGCGACAACATCTTTAAAGGTGCCACCATCGTTCAGTGAAATCGAACCAGAGATCTGGGCTGAACCTTTTTTATGAAGGCCCATAACTGAAAGGCTGGTAACAGTCTTTCCTGAGCCAGATTCACCAACGATGGCAACAGTTTCGCCGGCGTTAAGAGTTAGCGATACGCCATCAACGGCGCGGACCATACCGTCATCAGTTTTAAATGCGACGTGAAGATCTTTAATACGTAGTAGCTCGGTCATGCGATACGCACCCGTGGATCAAGTACTGCATACAACATATCGACGATGAGGTTCATGACGATGACCACAACCGCAGCCAAAATCGTTGTTGCAAGAACTACCGATAAATCGAATTCGTAAACCGAACGAAGAGTTAAGCGGCCAAGTCCAGGCAGGTTAAAGATTGTTTCGGTAATGATTGCGCCGCCGATAAGACCGGCAAAGTCCAAGCCCGCCATAGTGATTAGCGGTGCAAGTACGGCGCGAAGTGTGTGCTTGAAGAAGACCACGCGTTCGCCGACGCCCTTAGCGCGAGCGGTGCGGATGTAATCCTCGCCGAGTGTTTCAAGCAGTGCCGCGCGAGTAAAGCGGGTGTAGATCGCGGCGTAAGCGATTGCCAAAGTAATCCAAGGCAAGATGAAGTACTGGAAGAATTTATATGGGTTATCGATCAGCGATGTATAACCAGTAAGCGATAGTGGAACTAGCTTCCACTTGATTGTTACCCAGATCAGAAGAGCCAGACCAGTAACGAATGTTGGAAGCGAAGTTGCAAGAAGTACGAAGACTGAAGAGCTGGTATCTGGCCAGCGGTTCTTAAACTTTGCCGCGATGATGCCAAGGCCAATTCCGACGATTAGCCAGAGGATTAGCGCACCGATTGCAAGGCTGATGGTAATTGGAAGCGCTTCCACCAACATATCTGTGACGCAAGCATTTTCGTTAAATGAATATCCAAATGATGGAGCTGGGCAAGTAAAGGCTGCGCTACCAGCGCCGTAGGTACGGCCGGCAAAGATTCCAGAAAGGAAGAGCCAATACTGCTCGTAAAGCGGCTTATCAAAACCTAAGCGAACTCGGTTTGCTTCAACGATCTGATCAGTACAGCGTTGGCCACAAGTAAGGGCGGCTGGATCAAATGGGAGCAGAGAGAAAATTCCGAAGACAACTGCTGAGACGATCAGGATTGTAAATGCGGCGAATATCGCGCGACGTCCGATGAACTTCAACATCTATTTAATCCTTTCTCGTTTAACTCTTAATTATTCAAAATAACTTACCAGTAAGAAGGTACTTCCGACGCCAATTGCTTAACGTCGGAAGTACCTGTCTTAACTGCTGTGTGCGCTAGTTAAAGCGCTTGCAGGTAAAGATTTGGATTAGTTGTTAATCCAGATCTTTCCGTATGCAGGGTTACCCTGAGGAACCCAGAAGAAGACGTTTGAAAGCTGTGAGCCCCAAACTTCCTGAGCCTTACCAAATGTTGTTGGCAATACCCACATCTGCTTCATTACATATGCATCTAGTTCTTTCCACATCGCTGCTTGCTTCTTACGATCTGTGGTCTTCATTGCAAGGTTTACCTTGTCTTCGAAGGCCTTGTAAGCAGCATCTGCAGTGTTCTGTGAAAGGTTAAATCCACCGAATGATGCAAAGAGCTCTGGGATAACTGTTGATGCGTTTGCCCAGTCAGCACCCCAACCAGAAGCAGTCATATCTTTCTGCTTGTCAGGGTTCATAACTGTTGAGTAGTAGCCAGAGCTGATGATGTTCCACTTAACCTTGATTCCAGCGCGAGCGTATGCAGCCTCGTTGATTGGAATAGTGTCGTTAAGAGTTACAGACTGACGAACGTCCATAGTGATGCCATCTTCAGTTGCCTTCTTGTAATCCGCAGGACACTTGGTCTTTGCGATATCCATTAGGGCCTTTGCCTTAGTGATATTTCCTTCAGGCTTGAAGTCTGGGCTTCCTGGACCTGCAACCTTTGTAGGTGCGTAGTCAGTTGCTACGAGTGGGCTGATTACGCCGGTTGCATATGAACCTGCGTATGTTGGGCCGCCTGCGTAGTCAAGAAGAGCCTTTGCATCACGTGAGTAATACATTGCTTGACGGATTTCCAAGCAAGGCATTGCCTTTACGTTAAATGCGATGTAGTTGGCGTAAGGATCTGAGTTGTTCATACGACGGTTCTTGAACTTTGCGTCCTTGAAGAACTTGTCCTTGTTTGATGGAAGTGGTCCACCGAAGTTGATCGCTGTTGGGATTGTGTCTTCCAACATGATCTGATCGATAACTTCTTCATCAAGACCGAACTGAATGATTACTTCATCTGGGTATGGAGTACGGATTGGGTCAGATGCTTTTGACCACTGTGCGTTACGGACCATACGAAGCTGTGTCTTGCTGTTTTCAACGATCTTGTATGGACCTGTTGCCTGTGGGTTTAGGTCGTACTTATCGCCAGTGTCCTTCTTCTTTTGGATTGGTGAGATAACACCGTATGTAGCCAAATAGTTGAAGTCAGCAATTGACTTGTTTAGCTGGAAAGTAATTGTGCGGTTGTCGCTTGAGCAAGAGACTGCCTTGTTGTAAGCAGCTTGTGCTGCCTTGGTGCTCTTGTAAGGACCAACATAGATTGAGTTTCCATCTTTATCTTTTGGAATATCAAGCCATGAAAGCAAGTAAGTAGGTCCGTTGTTGATTACATCTTGTGCGAATACGCGAGATGTACCGTATTGGACGTGCTCACATGTAATTGGAGTTCCATCTTCAAACTTTGTGCCTGGACGAAGTGTGAACTTCCATGTCTTAGCAGCGTTGCTTGGAACACCAGTGTTTGTTGCTAGGTCTGGAACAAGGTTTGCTCCTGCTGTACCTGGGACTGGGTTGTATGCAACCAAAGTACGTGTGTGAAACGAGTTCATAAACGCGAGGTCGCGTCCTGTGTAGATACGGCTTGGATCTAGGTGATCAAGACGTGGTTCGTGCTCGAGCAGTGTAAGAATTCCACCGGTCTTTGGAGTAGTAGCAGCATTTGCAACTGTTGATCCTGAAACCAAAGCGGTTCCAAGAAGCAATGCGCTTGCAGATGCAACGACTACGGCACGACGAAGAGCGAAACGAGGGCTCATTCCGTAATCCTTTCGATTGGGATGTAGCAACGGGAAAACCGCGCTACGAGTGGGTTGAGTTAAGCAGAAAATGTCCGAAAAGTGAATACTGGACGGTAGCAAAAGGGGTGATTTAACGCCCGCAGTTAAATCGTTATCGGGGCGTTATCGAGGTGTTACTTGTCGGCGCGTGGATCTAGCGCATCGCGCAGAGCATC
>JAXITH010000025.1:0-7952 GCA_034680185.1 Candidatus Planktophila sp. | reverse complement strand
CATCTCGTTCCGCCAACGGTTCTAAGAGATGGTCCATACGGAACCGGAATGGTTCAACTCTGGATTGATATTGATGAGAGCGTTGACCTGATGGAGTTTTTCAAAGAAGACCACCCTGAATTAAGAAAGATCGCCCTTCTGGATTTAATCACCAATAACACTGATCGAAAGATCGGACACTTAATTCCAACTCAAGAGGGTCGCGTCTTCGGATGCGATCACGGAGTGACATTCCATGTAGAAGATAAATTGCGTACCGTGCTCTGGCAGTGGTCTTTGAAAACTTTCACAACAGAAGAGATCGAATTACTTACTTTGGCAAAGATGTTGATCGCAACTGAAAAACGCGATGTGATCTTGGGTCTGATCGAAGAGGAAGAAGTTCTTGCGACAATATCCCGAATTGATCGAGCTCTTAGCGAGGGTGTATTCCCCGAACCTAGCCAGGATTGGCCAGCAGTTCCGTGGCCACCGTTCTAAGATGACGCTATGAAGGCCTGGTCTGATCTTTACGTTCCGCCGTTAGATTCTCGTTTTAAAATTGGCGCGCTTTCACTTCACGACACTGCCACTGACTCGATCAAACCTTTTAAAGAGAAGCCGGTTTATCGAATCTATGTCTGTGGAATTACTCCATACGATGCAACACATCTAGGACATGCCAATACGTATTTAACATTCGATTTAATCAATCGATATCTTCGCGCTACAGGTGCGGAAGTTAAATTCGTAGAAAACATCACCGATATCGATGACCCGCTTCTCGAGCGCGCCAATCGTGATGGTGTTGATTGGAAAGATCTAGCGCATTCTCAAATTGAGCTATTTAAGTCGGATATGGTCGCACTTCACGTTATTCCACCAGCTCATTACATAGGAGCCGTAGAAGCGATTCCACAAGTAATTTCTGCGATCAAAGCGCTGCAACAGAAGTCGACGGTTTATCACGTAGATCAAGACCTCTACTTTGAAGTAAAGAGTGATTCGGATTTTGGGCGACGTTCTAACCTGAGTGAAACCCAAATGTTAGAAATCTTTTCACAACGTGGGGGAGATCCAACTAGGGATGGTAAGAAAGATCCGCTTGATGCTCTTCTTTGGCTAGCGCAACGCCCTAACGAACCCGGTTGGCCAAGCGATTTCGGAATCGGAAGACCTGGTTGGCATATCGAATGTTGTGCGATTGCGTTGAATTATCTAGATATAGCGCCCGAAGAAGCGACATCTATAGACATTCAGGGTGGCGGAAGTGATTTGATTTTTCCTCATCATGAAATGTCTGCTGCGCAATCAAAGATGATCAACGGTCGAGAGTTTGCAACGCATTATGTTCATGCCGGAATGATCGGTCTTGATGGCGAGAAGATGAGCAAGTCCAAGGGCAACTTGGTCTTGGTATCTAACCTTTTAAAGCAAGGCCACGATGCGATGGCGATTCGTTTAGCTTTAATCAGTCACCACTATCGAAGTGATCATATGTGGGTGCAATCTGATCTCGAGTCAGCACAACATTTGTTAGATGGCTTGAGAGTCGCGCTCTCACGTATGGAAGTTGCACCGACGAACCAATTAATTTCAGAGATTATTGCAGCGCTTGCAAATGATCTTGATACGCCAAAGGTTATCGAGCTACTTCGCAATTGGTTGGAGGCAACTAATCGTGGTGAGGTTGGCGGAAGCGCGGGAGAACTCTCCAGATCACTAGATACTTTGCTGGGTATTGCCTTTTAATTTCCTTCTTGACGTCTTAAAAATCTCTCTAGTTCACGAGCAATCTCATCTCCGGATACATCAGAAAATGCGGCAGTGTCTTTACTTTCCTCAAGCGCCTTAACGTAGTCACCAATCTCGCTATCTTCTTGGGTGAGTTCGTCGACTTCCTTCTCCCACTCTTTCGCATGATCTGCGAGTTCTCCAAGAGGAAGATCGATCTCCAAGAAATCTTCTAACGCGTTAACGAGGGCAAGTGTCGCCTTCGGTGAGGGTGAACTACTCGCATAATGTGGGACCGCCGCCCAGAGAGATACCGCATCTATACCGCGTCGCAAACAGGCATCTTGAATTACGCCAAGGATTCCAGTCGGACCTTCGTATCGACTAACTTCTACGCCTAAACGTTTTGCAATGTCGGGATGCGCACCTGATCCGGTGACTGTTATTGGACGACTATGTGGTGCATCGGCGAGCATCGATCCCAAAGTTACGATCATGGAGACTTCTAAATCATCGGCCAGATCAAGTAATTGATGGGTAAAGGTTCGCCATTTCATGGAAGGTTCTACGCCACGAACTATGACAAAGTCGTTCTCAACTTGCGGTGTAGCCAAGCCGAAGACCTGCGTGCCGGGCCAGATGAGAGATCGAATTAACGATCCATCGATCTCGATCATCGGACGATTTACTTGGAAGTCGTAAAACTCTTCAGAATCAACATCGGCGATTAATTCCGGAACTAGATCTGATTCTTGTGGACTTTCCAGATCTGCAGTTTCACTCCAGATGCCAAGGAGATGAGATGCAGCGCCAGTGGCTGCTTCAGCCGCATCGTTCCATCCAGAGAAAGCGATAACCATGATTGGGTTACGAAGCGCTGGAATCTTATGAATCTCCACATCGACCACCTTACGGTAACCTCTGCCACGTGACGAGTCCTAACCGCAATAGACCTGCAGGGCTCCTGCGTCAGGCTTTGGCCTCGCGCACAGTAATCGCCGATGGCGCAATGGGCACAATGCTCCAGGCAGCAGATCCGACCCTCGAAGATTTCCAGGGCCACGAGGGTTGCAACGAAATTCTCAACGTCTCACGCCCCGACATTGTCCGCGGCGTCCATGATCTTTATCTGGCCGCTGGTGTAGATGCGATTGAGACAAATACTTTCGGTGCAAATTGGGCCAACCTTGCTGAATATGGAATTGAAGATCGCATTTACGAATTGGCTTATGCCGGTGCAGTTATCGCACGTGAAGCAGCCGATGCTGCAAGTACTCCAGAAAAGCCACGCTTCGTGTTGGGTTCACTTGGTCCCGGAACTAAATTGCCTTCGCTCGGACACACGACTTACCAGAAATTAAAAGAGGCGTACTACACCGCAGCTAAAGGTTTGTTGGATGCGAAGTCAGATGCGCTCCTCGTTGAGACGACGCAAGATTTACTGCAAGCCAAAGCAGCAGTTAACGGCTGCCGCCAAGCAATTGAAGAAGCAGATTTCGATGTTGTGTTGATTGCACAAGTAACAGTTGAAACAACTGGAACGATGCTTCTCGGCTCAGAAATCGGCGCGGCGCTAAATGCCCTTGAACCGCTTGAGATCGACCTGATCGGACTCAATTGTGCAACCGGTCCAGCGGAAATGTCCGAGCATCTACGTTATTTATCCAAGTTCGCCAACTGTGCGATTTCAGTTATGCCAAATGCCGGGCTTCCTATTCTTGGCGCCAATGGTGCCGAGTATCCACTTGGACCGAAAGAACTTGCAGATGCTTTGGAAACCTTTGTTGGCGATTACGGGATCGGCTTAATCGGAGGTTGTTGCGGAACAACACCTGAGCATCTTGCCGCCGTTGTTGAGAAAATGTCAGGAAAACCATTTAAGGATCGAGGTGCAGCGCTAGATCCTGGTGCTTCATCGCTCTATCAATATGTGCCATTCCGTCAGGACAATACATACCTAGCAATTGGAGAACGTACCAACGCAAACGGCTCGCGCGCTTTTCGTGATGCGCTAGTTGCCGAGGATTGGGAGAAGTGTGTTGAAATCGCGCGCGATCAAATTCGCGATGGCGCCCACATGCTTGATCTCTCAGTTGATTATGTAGGTCGCGATGGTGCAAAGGATATGTATGAGATTGCATCTCGCTTTGCAACGGCATCGACTCTTCCGATCGTCCTGGACTCCACCGAACCAAATGTTCTTAAGGCAGGCCTGGAAGCCCTTGGTGGTCGTAGCGTTATTAACTCGGTCAATTACGAAGATGGCGACGGTCCAACTTCTAGATTCGCGCGAATCATGCCTTTGGTTCAAGAGCACGGCGCTGCAGTTGTTGCGCTAACGATTGATGAAGAAGGACAAGCGCGCACCGCTGAATGGAAGCTTCGCGTAGCACGTCGTTTGATTGAAGATCTGACTGCAAATTGGCAGATGAAGACCGGCGATATTTTGATCGATTGCTTGACTTTCCCAATCGCCACCGGTCAAGAGGAAACTCGTCGCGACGGCATTGAAACTATCGAAGCGATCAGAACGCTAAAACTTGAATATCCCGATGTTCAAACAACGCTCGGAGTCTCTAACGTTTCCTTCGGTCTCAATCCAGCTGCACGTGTAGTCCTTAACTCGGTATTCCTCCATGAATGTGTTGCTGCAGGACTAGATTCAGCGATTGTTCATCCATCAAAGATCACGCCATTGGCTCGAATTGAAGAGCGCCATAAGGAAGTTGCGCTTGATCTCGTATATGACCGACGTAAATACGATGGTGATACCTGTATTTACGATCCACTAACTGAATTTTTGCAGCTCTTTGAAGGAGTTGAGCTCGCAGCTTCACGCAATGTTCGCGCCTCCGAGTTAGCGGCACTTCCACTAACCGAACGACTACAACGACGCATCATCGACGGTGAAAAAGTAGGTCTAAGCGATGACCTAGATACCGCGATGCAAGAGGGAATCAAGCCGCTTACGATCATTAATGACTACTTGCTCGAAGGCATGAAGGTTGTTGGCGAACTTTTTGGTAAGGGTGAAATGCAACTTCCTTTCGTTCTGCAAAGCGCAGAAGTTATGAAGACCGCCGTCGCCTATCTCGAGCCACATATGGAGAAGACTGATGACGAAGGTCGCGGCACGATGCTCCTTGCAACCGTGAAGGGCGATGTTCACGATATTGGAAAGAACTTAGTCGATATCATTCTGAGCAATAACGGCTACACCGTGGTTAATATCGGAATTAAACAAACTATTAACCAGATAATTGACGCGGCACAAGAATCAAACGCAGATGCCATTGGAATGAGCGGACTACTTGTTAAGTCGACGGTCATCATGAAAGAGAATCTGGAAGAGTTAACTAATCGCGGACTCGCGGAGAAATGGCCAGTAGTTCTCGGGGGAGCGGCCCTAACCCGCGCATTCGTTGAGCAAGATCTCGCAGCAATGTTCCCAGGCGAAGTTCGCTACGCGCGCGATGCCTTTGAAGGGTTACGTTTGATGGATTCGATTATGGCCGTTAAGCGTGGAGTACCCGGCGCCGAACTTCCAGCTCTACGTGAGCGAAAGGTTCCACTTCGTCCAAAGAAAGATGAAGATCGCGTTATAGATACCAAGCGCAGCGATGTTGCACTCGATATTGATATTCCAGCGGCGCCATTCTTTGGTTCAAGAATCATTAAAGGCGTGCCACTCGCGGATTACGTTGGCATGCTCGATGAACGTGCGCTCTTTGTTGGTCAATGGGGACTTAAGGGTGCTCGCGGCGAATACGAAGCGATGGTGGAGAGCGAAGGTCGTCCACGACTTCGCGCCCTGCTAAATCAAGTTCAATCTAAGGGTTGGCTAAACGCTGCGGTTGTATACGGATATTTCCCATGCGTTAGCGATGGCAATGATCTGGTTATTTTGCATCATGATGGCCCTGATAAAGGTAAAGAACGCACTCGCTTCTCATTCCCACGTCAGTCGCGTGACCGACGTTTATGTCTGAGCGATTTCTTTGCGCCAATAGACTCTGGGAAAACCGATGTGGTTGCATTCCATGTCGTGACAATGGGTAGCGAAATTAGTAAGGCTGCCAATGAACTCTTCGCTGCAAATAACTATCGCGAGTATCTAGAACTTCACGGCCTCTCGGTTCAACTTACCGAAGCCCTGGCCGAGCATTGGCATGCGCGAGTTAGAGAAGAGTTCCACGTTCGTGGCGATGATGCTCCAGACTTACAGGGCATTCTCGATCAGGGATACCGCGGTTCACGTTATTCATTCGGTTATCCAGCGTGCCCAGATATCGAACAACAAGTTCAGCTATGTGAACTACTAGAGCCTGGACGTATTGGCGTTGAACTTTCAGAAGAATTCCAATTGCACCCTGAGCAAAGCACTTCTGCGATCATCGTTCATCATCCTGAGGCGAAATACTTCAACGCAAATTGAGTTTCCAAGCAATCTTCTTTGATATGGACGGACTCTTTTTAGATTCCGAACCGCAGTGGCATGAGGCTGAAACGTTAATGATGCGTGAAAATGGCTATGACTGGAAACCCGAAGACCAACTCCACTGTCTAGGTGGACCGCTGCGCAGAGTCGCTGAGTACATGTCTATCTGTCTAGAAAATCGTAAAAGCCCTGTCGAACTTGAAGAGATGATCATCGCTGAGATGACCGATCGCCTTTCCAAGAAAGTTCCGCTGATGCCTGGTGCGCTAGCGATCTCCAAGGCGATAAATGAAGCGAGAATAAAGCAGGGCCTGGTTTCAGCTAGTCCTCGTCCAATCGTTGACGGAGTTCTAATCGGAATGACCGAAAAATACTTTGATGTAAATGTTGCAGCGGGGGATATTGAGCGGACTAAACCATTCCCAGATCCATATCTCCATGCTGCAAAGTTATTGGACGTCGATATCTCGCAATGCCTGATCTTTGAAGATTCACCAACCGGTATTACCGCCGCAGTTGCTAGTGGAGCATTCGTTGTTGCCGTTCCCCATTACGTAGAGGTGAAAGAACAGGCCAGACTCAAGGTCATCTCTTCTTTTGAAGATATTTCGGTGACAGATTTAGAGAAGTGGTTCGAAATCAACCAACGTGAGCTGGGCAGATAGCTTTAAAGAAACACCAGTCACATAGTTTGGTTGGTCTCGGTCTAAATTCGTTTCTTTCTATGGCCCGCAAGATGTCGGCTGCGATATCGAATAAGACGGTCTCGGTCTTGGCTAGATCCTTTTCTGTTGGCACGCTCTTAACCAAGCGCGTATCACCCATATAAATTAACTGAAGTAGTTTTGGAACCACACCGTGGTTCTTCCAATAGAGCAAGGCATAAACCCGCAGTTGGAAAAGGGATTTCTCTTCCCATCCTGGCTTTGGTGATTTCCCCGTCTTGTAGTCAACGATTCTAACTTCGCCAGTTGGAGCAACATCGAGGCGATCTACATATCCATGTAAGTAAAGTTCGGGCGATAAATCCATCTCAAGGTGTAATTCCCGATAAGTTGGTTCAAATTTTGTGGGATTCTCTAAGGTGAAGTAATTGCCTAGCAATTCTTCAGCGCGCTTAAACCATGCACCTGAATCTAAAACTAACTTTTCAATCTCTGGCTTTGCCGCGATCTGCGCCTGCCAACGTTCTGGCAACATCTGAGCTGCTTGGGTAATAGTTCTTTCAGCTGGCGGGAGTTCAAAGAGATCTTCTAGAACGGTGTGAATTAGAGTTCCGCGTTCGGCATCGATACTTGGAGGTTCAGGAAGTAGGTCGATCGTTCGGTATTTATACAACTGTGGACAATTGTTAAAATCGTTGATTCGGCTGGGGGATAGTCGCAACTGGCTCACAATGAAGGAAGATACCCGCTTCGTCGACAATAACTGCGTTAGATCCATTTACCGCGAGCCTTTGCGCCTAAGATGCTCCCGTGGCCAAAGATCAGGAAACCGAAATGACGCAGAGCGCTAACCGTGGAAAATTTGTCGCAGGCGATCGCGTTCAATTGACTGATCAAAAGGGAAAGATTTACAGCATCACGATCACTCCCGGCAAAGAGTGGCATACCCATAAAGGTTGGATCGTTCATGATGATTTGATCGGATTGCCGGAAGGTTCAGTCGTTAGCACCAGCGCCGGACTAAAGTTCACCGCCTTCATTCCGTTGCTAACAGATTACGTTCTATCTATGCCTCGTGGCGCGACAATTGTCTATCCCAAAGATGCCGCTCTCATTGTTGGCTTTGCAGATATCTT
>JAXITH010000024.1:0-8022 GCA_034680185.1 Candidatus Planktophila sp. | reverse complement strand
GAGTTCTACACATTGGTCACGCGCTAGATCAAACTCTTCAAGATTGTCTTTCACGTATGAAGCGCATGAAAGGTTATGAAGTTCTCTGGTTGCCCGGAATGGATCACGCGGGCATTGCAACGCAGAACGTTGTTGAAAAACAATTAGGCGCTAAAGGTTTATCCCGTCACGATTTAGGACGCGAAGAGTTTGTTAAGAAAGTTTGGGAATGGAAAGCCGAATCAGGCGGTGCAATTCTTGATCAGATGAAACGTCTGGGCGTTAGCGTTGATTGGTCACGCGAGCGTTTCACAATGGATGAAGGAATGTCCAAGGCCGTTGTATCCATCTTCAAGAAGATGCACGATGCGGGACTTATCTATCGCGCAGAGCGCATCATCAACTGGTGCCCACGTTGTCTAACCGCACTTTCAGATATCGAAGTTGATCACCAGGATGATGCTGGCGAATTTGTTCAGATTCGTTACGGAGAAGGCGAGCAATCAATTGTTGTCGCAACAACTCGCGCCGAAACTATGCTCGGTGATGGCGCAGTAGCGGTTCACCCAGATGACCCTCGTTACAAGCACATGATCGGAACTGAAGTTCTTCTGCCACTTGTTGACCGCATGATCCCAATCATCGCCGATGAATTAGTTGAAATGGATTTCGGAACCGGAGCGGTAAAGGTAACTGCCGCCCACGATCCAAATGACTTTGAGATGGCTGTTCGCCACAACGTTCCTTTCGTTGTGATCATGAACGAGCACGGTGTCATGGATGGCACAGGCACTGAGTTTGATGGCATGGATCGCTTCGACGCTCGCGTTGCTGTAGTTGCAAAGCTTAAGGAAATGGGACGCGTTGTTGCAGAAAAGCGTCCATATGTACACGCAGTTGGGCATTGCTCACGTTGCGATACAACAGTTGAACCACGTCTTTCAAAACAATGGTTCGTAAAAGTTGCACCTCTTGCTAAAGCATCTGCTGATGCTGTGCGCAACGGTGAAGTAAAGATCGAACCCGAAGCACTTGCTCCTCGTTACTTCGAGTGGGTAGATAACATGCATGATTGGTGTATCTCTCGCCAATTGTGGTGGGGCCATCGCATTCCAGTTTGGTATGGACCTAATGGGGAAGTTCAAGTAGTTGGTCCTGACGAAACTGCACCAGCAGGTTGGACGCAAGATCCAGATGTTCTTGATACTTGGTTCTCATCAGGTCAGTGGGCATTCTCTACTTTTGGTTGGCCAGAAAAAACCGCGGACCTCGCTAAGTTCTATCCGACCAGCGTTCTCGTAACCGGTTATGACATTCTATTTTTCTGGGTTGTTCGCATGATGATGATGTCTACTTTTGCGATGGATGGCGTTGCGCCATTTAAGACAATCATGTTGCACGGCCTGGTGCGCGATCAGTTCGGCAAGAAGATGTCCAAGAGCCGCGGCAACGTAGTAGATCCAATTGAATTTATGGATAAGTACGGTGCAGATGCGCTGCGCTTCACTCTCGCACGTGGTGCTAATCCAGGTACCGATCAAGCGCTAGCTGAAGATTGGATCGGCGGATCCCGAAACTTCGCCACCAAGTTATGGAATGCAACTCGCTTTGCCATGATGAACGGTGCAAATGTAAATGGACCGCTGCCCGCTACTTCAGATCTAAATGCGATTGATCGCTGGATCCTTTCGCGCCTGAGCGAAACTCTGCGCGATGTTGATGCGCTTCTTGAAAGTTACGAATTTGCGCGCGCCTGCGAAATTCTCTATCACTTTGCCTGGGATGACCTTTGCGATTGGTATCTCGAACTTTCGAAAGAAACTTTCGCATCTGAAAACAAGGCGAACTCACAGCGCGTATTGGGCCATGTCCTTGACCAACTTCTTCGCGTACTCCACCCAGTAATGCCATTTATTACTGAAGAGCTCTGGTGCACTTTGACCGGGGGAGACTCACTAGTTGTTGCCGAATGGCCAAAGGCAGATGCATCACATGTAGATAAGAAATCAGAGAAGCTCGTTGTAACTCTGCAAGAAATTGTCACTGAAGTTCGCCGTTTCCGTAACGATCAAGGCCTCAAGCCATCACAGAAAGTTCCTGGTCGTTTTGCTGGCGCCGCTGATGTTCTGGCATACGCCGGCGCGCTTCGCTTCTTGCTTAAGTTAGAAGATAAAGAGTTCACGCCATCTGCATCCCTTGAAATTGGTGGCGTAAAGATTGAACTCGACCTAACTGGTTCGATCGATGTTGTTGCAGAACGTGCTCGCCTAGAAAAAGACTTGGCTGCGGCGAAGAAAGATATGCAGACAGCGGAAGTTAAATTGGGAAATGCTGGCTTCATGGCGAAGGCACCCGCAGATGTCGTTGTCGAAATCAAAGAGCGCCTAGAAAAGACGACGGCAGATATCGAACGAATCACTGCCGCGCTTGCAGCGCTTAAGTAATTAAATTTATGAATAATACGAATCCGGACGATCAAGCGCGCATTGATGCTATCGAAAAAGCGCTTCTTGCTAGATGGCCGGAAAATCGAATCGCTCCAACTTTAGAACGAATTTCTGCTCTTGTAGACATGCTGGGCTCACCTCAACTGACATACCCAACAATTCATGTCGGTGGAACTAATGGCAAGACAACCACATCACGCATGATCGATTCGCTCCTATTTGAAATGGGCCTACGTACAGGTCGCTTCACAAGTCCGCATTTAGAGAGTTATCTAGAACGAATCTGCATCAACGGTCAACCTATTGATGCCAAAGAGATGATCTTCTCCTTCAACGACATCAGCGCTTACTTAGATCTGATGGACACTAAGTTTGATAATCCAATCTCTTTCTTCGAAGCAATCACCGCTCTTGCATTTGCAGCATTTGCAGAACACCCAATCGATGTTGGCGTTATCGAAGTTGGTATGGGTGGCCAATGGGATGCAACTAATGTGGTGGATGCCGATGTATCCGTAATCATGCCGATCGGCTTAGATCACATGGAATATCTTGGAAATACGATTGCTGAAATCGCGGCCACCAAAGCTGGAATCATTAAAGAGCAAGGGTTCGTTGTCCTTGCACAGCAAGAGCCAGAAGCTGCAGTTGAGCTATTGCGTAGAGCCGCCGAAGTTGGCGCAGATGTGGCAAGAGAAGGCCTTGAATACTCAATCGATTCTCGTGCGATCGCAGTTGGTGGGCAGTTAATTTCTGTTACCGGTCTACGCGGTCATTACGATGAAATCTTCCTACCTTTGCATGGCAAGCACCAAGCTTCCAATGCCGCCGCCGCTCTTATCGCAGTTGAAGCATTTTTCGGAGAACAAGACCTGGACATCGATGCAGTCCGAGCCGGGTTCGCCAATGTAACTTCGCCAGGACGCTGCGAGATTATTCACCGCGATCCAACAATTATTTTAGATGCCGCACATAACCCACATGGGGCAAAAGCGATCGCTGAAACAATTCAAAGTGAGTTCACATTCGATGATGTAACCGGAATCGTTGCTCTTATGGCAGATAAAGATGCGCTCGGAATCTTGCAGGCGCTAGAGCCAGTGATGAATCAAATAATTGTCACCACTAATTCAGCTGAGCGTTCGATGGCGGTTTCTGATTTAGAAGCTTTGGCTACTCAAGTATTTGGAGTCGATCGCGTCTTTTCTCAGCCGACCCTCACGGAAGCGATCGAAAAAGCAATTAAGGATTCAGTCCGTCCGTTGAGCGAAGAATCGTTAGCGATTTTGATCACCGGCTCTGTCGTAACTGTCGGCGAAGCGCGTACAGCGGTGCGAAAGAAATATGCCAAAGCACCAGTTACGGAAGGCAAATAATGCGCGTCCTTGGCTCGGCTGTACTTTCCATGGAGTTTCTAGTTATGGGTTTTGCCATGTTGCTCGCTAAAGATGAACATGGTTCTGCAGTAATCATTTACGGCGCTGTTGTTATGTTCTTGATGATCTATGCAGTTCGACTTCTCAAGAAGCGCTCAGGTTGGATATTGGGATCGCTCTTACAAATTGCTATGGCTGCCTACAGCTTCGCAGTTCCATCTATGGTGTTCGTAAATGTTCTATTTTTGGGGTTATGGATTGCGGCGATAATCGTTGGCCGCAAGGGTGAGGCTGCCCGCGCCGCCTTGCTGGCAAAAGGTAACCCGGCCGACCGCGAAGGCGGCGAAAAGTAAGGGATTTACCCGTGGAGCGAACAACTCCAGATGCCTAATAGACTAGGCAGGTGAGCATAGAAAAGACCCTAATCCTGGTTAAGCCTGATGGTGTTCGTCGCCAACTCGTAGGCGAAGTTATTTCGCGCATCGAGAAGAAGGGTTATGTCGTATCTGCGCTAAAGATGATGCAGGCAGATCGCGCACTTCTAGAGCGCCACTATGCAGAACATCAAGGTAAGCCATTCTTTGAACCGCTTGTTGAGTTCATGATGTCGGGACCAATCGTTGCAATAGTTGCTGAAGGAAATCGCGTAATCGAAGGTTTCCGTTCTCTTGCTGGAGTAACCGATCCAACTGTGGCGGCTCCCGGAACAATTCGCGGTGACTTAGCTCGTGATCAAGGCACAAAGGTTGTTCAAAATATCGTGCACGGGTCAGATTCACCAGAATCAGCAGCGCGCGAAATCGAAATTTTCTTCGGCAAGTAATTCCAAGTAATTAAAAGTAATAGCAATTAACTGAAGGGTTAAACATGAGTAATAAAATGTCATTTATCGGCCGCGATATGGCTGTTGACCTAGGCACTGCAAACACCTTGGTCTATGTACGCGGACGTGGCATTGTTCTAAACGAGCCTTCAGTAGTTGCTGTCAATCAAGATACTGGCGGCATCCTTGCCGTTGGCCTTGAAGCTAAGAAGATGATCGGTCGCACACCAGGAAACATCGTTGCGATCCGTCCACTTAAAGATGGTGTTATCGCTGACTTCGACACAACAGAGCGCATGCTCCGTTACTTCATTCAAAAAGTTCACCGCCGTCGTTACTTGGCAAAGCCACGTATCGTTGTTTGCGTTCCTTCAGGTATCACTGGAGTTGAACAGCGCGCGGTTAAAGATGCTGGCTATGCAGCAGGTGCACGTAAGGTTTACATCATTGAAGAACCAATGGCAGCGGCTATCGGTGCAGGTCTTCCAATCCACGAACCAACTGGAAACATGGTTGTTGATATCGGTGGCGGAACAACCGAAGTTGCAGTTATCTCATTGGGCGGAATCGTTACATCTCTATCAATTCGCGTTGGCGGAGACGAACTAGATCAGTCGATTATTAACTGGGTTAAGCGCGAATTCTCACTTCTTCTTGGTGAGCGCACAGCAGAAGAAATCAAGATGGCGATTGGTTCTGCTTACCCACTACAAGGTGAAAACGATGCCGAAATTCGCGGTCGCGATCTTGCAACAGGTCTGCCAAAGACAATCGTTGTTTCAGCTGCTGAAATTCGTAAAGCTCTTGAAGAGCCAGTAAATGCGATTATCAACGCAGTAAAGAGCACGCTCGATAAGTGCCCGCCTGAACTCTCTTCAGATCTAATGGATCGCGGAATTGTTCTAACTGGTGGAGGAGCCCTTCTTAAGGGTCTTGATGAGCGTCTTCGTAAAGAAACCGGAATGCCAATTCACATCGCTGATCGTCCATTGGATGCAGTTGTTGAAGGTTCCGGTAAGTGCATTGAAGAGTTCGAAGCCCTTGAAAAGGTTTTGATCTCTGAGCCTCGTCGATAGGTTTTTAAAAGATGCGTAGCGGCGGCGACAACCGCGGTCGTCTCCTTCTTATTTCACTTATTGTCACCGCGCTATTTCTAATTACCTTAGATCTGCGTGGCGTTCAAGTGATAACTGGGCTGCGCAATGGTTCGCAATCTGCGCTATCTCCTGTGCAATCAGTAGCAGCAACAATTTTTCGCCCTGTTGGAAACTTCTTCTCTGATGTAACCCACCTTGGCCGTACGCGCGGTGAAATCGACAAACTCAAGGCGACTAACGAGAAGTTGCGCCAATCGTTGATTAATCGCAAGAACGCCGATGCCGAGTTAAACCAATTGAAGTCGGTTTTGGATCTTGCAGGCACAGCAAAATACAAAGTTGTTAACGCAAAAGTAATCTCACTTGGTTCTACTTCTTCATTCACACAAACGATCACGATTGATGCCGGAACCAATAACGGCGTGCGCAAGAACATGACGGTAATAACTGGACTTGGCTGAGTTGGCGTCGTAAAGATTTCATATCCAAACAGTGCTCTAGTTCAACTGACAACAGATCCAGCCTTTAAGGTCGGAGCACGCGTTGCAGGTAGCCAACAAATAGGAATTTTAAGCGGACAAGGAACTCGTAAGGCAGTTCTACAACTTCTAGATAACCAATCCACGCTAAAAGTCGGCGATGTGATTTTGGCGCGCGGTAGCGAAAACAATCGCCCATTCGTGCCAGGTGTTCCAATTGGCGAAGTAACAACAGTTGATAACGCCGCTGGTGCGGTTACTCAAACAGCAGATGTAAAACTCTATGTAAATTTCTCGGCGCTAAGCATTGTCGCGGTAGTGGTTGCTGCACCTGATGCCGATCCGCGTGATGCCTTGGTACCAAAAGCGCCGGTTCCAAAGCCTGTTCCAACGGTAACGATCTACGCACAACCATCAGAATCGCCAACTCCATAAATGTTCGCTCGTAGATTTTTCATCTCATTTCCAATTTTTGCTTTCATCTTCATTCTGCAAGAGAGCGTTATCAGTCAATTTAAAATCTTTGGCGGCGGGTTCTCGCTCTTCTTGATTTTCGCACTGCTGTGGTCGGCACTTGGTACCCCCGAAATGGGAGCGCTCACTGGATTTGGCGCTGGACTAATGATGGATCTCTCTCAAACCGCTTCCGGACCGATGGGGCAGTGGACGCTAATTATGATTCTGGCGGGCTTCACTATCTCTTATCTCGGTTATGGCGATGACAATTTTCGCGGCAATCCAATTTCATTGGTCTTCACCGTTGCGGCCGGCGTCGCAATTACGCGACTTATTTACTTAATCCTCGGGCTTTTCTTGGGAAGTGAAATTGGTAGCACTTGGTCTGTCTTGGTTTCGCTCTTCACTTCTGCATTCTGGTCGGCCGCGATCGTTCCATTACTCATGCCTGCAGTAACTCGCATTCACGAAGCGCTCTTTGATGTGAAGAGTCGCATATGAACCAACGCGCACGTCTAAGTCTTTTTGTAGTTCAGATCTTTATCTTTTCTCTTCTCTTTGGCTTGCTAGGGCGGCTCTTCTACCTACAAGTTGCCGCAGGTCCTAAATACCGTGATGCCGCGCTTTCAATTCAAAGTCGCGATGTCGTAACGCCTGCTACACGTGGCCTGATCGTTGATTCATCTGGAGTACCGCTTGCCCTCAACCGCGTGGGCGTTGCCGTGACGGTGGATCGCACAAAAATTGATCGTCAGCCAGATAAAGGCGTTGCCGTTTTACAAAGTTTGGCGAGACTTCTTAAACTCAAATACACCGACGTTTATCAACGAACTCGTCTTTGCGGAGAACTTCCAAAGGGCTTTCGTGCCGGTTGTTGGACTGGATCTAGATTTCAGCCAATTCCAATTACTAAAGAAGCTGATCCCGAGTTAGCCCTTCGCATTGTGGAGCGGTCTGATCAGTATCCGGGTATCTCTGCAACTCCGGTTTCGATTAGAAATTACCCAGCAAATGCCGGAGCAAATGCGGCGCACTTACTTGGTTATATCGGACCGTTGACCGAAGATGATTTATCAGGTGCTAACGGCAGAAGTTACTTCCGATCTGAATCAATCGGTAAAGCTGGCTTAGAAATTCAGTACGACGAATATCTGCGCGGTACTCCAGGCATCAAGACAGTGATCGTTGATCGCAAGGAAGCGGTTACAAGCACTAGCCAAAATTCAAAACCAGTTGGCGGAAATCACTTGGTTACAAGTATTGATGTTCGCGTGCAAGCCGCGGCCGAATCAGCATTAGCCGATGCGGTTCGACGTGCCCGTGGATCTGGAAAACCATCCGATGGTGCAGCCGCTGTTGTTATGG
>JAXITH010000023.1:0-8207 GCA_034680185.1 Candidatus Planktophila sp. | reverse complement strand
GTGTGACGGTAGACGACGTCGCCAAAAGATTAATGGATTTCGGATTCCATGCTCCGACAATGAGTTTCCCAGTTCCTGGAACGTTGATGATCGAACCAACCGAATCTGAAGATGTTCGTGAAATGGATCGCTTCATAAATGCAATGATCGAGATCGCCCGCGAGATTTCGGAGATAACTGTGGGCGCCATTGCAGTTGAGGAATCAGCCCTGCGCCATGCACCTCATACAGCAGGATCGGTCGTATCAAGCCAATGGGATCGCCGTTATTCACGTGAGATGGGAGCCTTCCCAGCGCCTGCTAGCGGCCTTATCAGCGGTGAATTGATCGGAACTCAGGGTAAGTATTGGCCGAGCGTTGGACGTATCGATGGCGCCTTTGGAGATCGAAATCTGGTCTGTTCATGCGCTCCAATTGAGGCTTATGCCGACTAAATAGACTTTTACCTGCGGGGCAGGGTTTACTTTGTGTTACTTAACATAATGTAACTTATCGGCGTTAGGTCTAAAGGCGCGAGATAAGCCCCAACGGGTCGTCTGTAATAAAGCTTCAACGACTATCGCCTGCGACATCTTCGATACGCCATTAATTCTCTCTACGAAGGTAATCGGTACTTCAATTTGTTTAGCGCCGGCAAGATGCGCCGCCAAAGCCATTTCGATTTGATAGCAATATCCAGTTGCCTGCATATCGGTAAGTTTTAGCGACTTTAGAAGTTCAACGCTATAAACCCGAAAACCACCGGTTAAGTCGCTTAATGGGATCCGAAGCGCTAACTTGGCATAGGCGGTGCCTGCTCGGGATAGATATTGGCGACGTTTTGGCCAGTTAACGACCGATCCACCCGGCATCCAACGCGTACCAAGAACTATTAATTTGCCTGGTTGAATCGCGGAAATCATCTTTGCGAGATCTTCAACTCGATGTGAACCATCTGCATCCATAGTGATTACATGTGTGTATTTAGGATTTGCTAAAACTTGTGCAAATCCAGCTCGGTAAGCAGCGCCTAATCCGCCTTTACCTGGACGTCGCAAGATTGAAACCCAATCAATATGCAAATTATCGACAATTTCAGCTGTTCCATCCGGTGAATTGTCATCTATAACAATTACATCGAAATTTTTATTGTCGAACTTTCTAAAGACTATTAACTTTTCTAGTAACTCAACGATTGAGACTGCTTCGTTATAAGTCGGAATCAATATTGCGATCTGATTCATCGGGGAAACTTTCTAGGAAATCGCGAGACCGCAAATAAAAGCGAGATTAGCAAAATTAAAAGGGGAGCCACTCCCCCTAAGCGATCTGACAAAGTTCGTTGATTTGAAATGGCAAGCTCGCCAGATATGGAAGTCGATACATTTTCCGCTGTCTGCGCTTTCACAACGCCATTATTGTCGATAAATGCGGATATTCCCACTGTAGAAACGCTGAGAATTTCGCGTGAATGCTCGATCGCTCGGATTCTGGTAATTTCCAGTTGTTGCGCACTCTCTGCTGTGTTCGCGAATGTTGCGCTATTTGTCTGAACAATAAGCGCACCAGTCTTTAAAGCACTATTTCTTACTAAGCCATCGTTGATAATTTCGTAACAGATTATCGGAGCAATTTCTTTTCCGGAAATTGTGTGAGCCACAAAGTTAACGCCTGGCTTGAAGTCATTTACCGATTTTGCAAAAGGAGAAACGAATTCGGCTAATTTTCGTAGCGGCATATATTCACCAAATGGCGTTAAATATCGCTTGATGTAAGTTGTTTTCGCTTTGCCATCAACGCCATAAAGCACAGATGCATTAGCCGGATGACCGTTTTCTTGCAGTACAACTCCAGCGATAAGCGGTGTTTGCAATTCATTGGTTAGTAGTTCAATATCCGTTGCCACCTCTGGATAATTTCTGGGATCAATATCGATTGCGTTCTCCGGCCAGATGATGGCATCGTATTTCGATTTCACGAGGCGACGTGTGGCATCCCGATGCAGATTGAAAACCGCCTTGGCTCGCGAATTGAATTCGAGGCCTACTGATGGCGTATTCCCTTGAATCGCAATTAAAGAAATGCTCTCTGTTCCTTTCGCGCTATTTGGAATGAGTCCCGTAAAAGCCAGAATGAGAAGGGCGATCAAAAGGTTTCGAAGTCTTATCTTCGTAAAGAGCATTGCAAGCAGTAGAGTTGCAAACGAGAGTAGCAGTACTCCCCCGTAGGAAACTACTGGCGCAAGCGGTGAATCAACTTGGCTAAACGCAATTCGCGTCCATGAGAAACCTCCGAAAGGAAAACGTGCCCGTAGTTCTTCGCAGATTAAGACTGTAAAGATTGCCCAACGCAGCGATTGAGTCCTCTTAAAAACCCATCCAGCTGGAATATAGAAAGACGCCTGCAACAGTGAAAGCAGAATCCACGGCAGCGCTCCAACGTACTTGCTGCTCCAGTGCAACACGATGGCGTTTACAAGAAAACCGAAGAAGAACGAGCTCCACACCGGTGCGCGACTGTTCCGTAGTTTTCTCAAATAGATCGCGTACCCAAATACCGCTAAAAACCAAATCCCAATCGGTTCAAAGGCGGCACTGACAAGGAAAGCCGCAAAAGCCAAGGTCACCATTTGAGTGCAGTGATCAACCGATCAACGCTAGCGCCAAGGCCGTAGCGCTCTTTAATTTCATAAATCTTCGACAGATCATCAGGTTTCTTGGGCATCGCTATATCTAGCTTTGGTAACGCAACATCCTTGGCGCAATGAACAAGGGTCGGAGCGATCTTTAAGTAATCGGCGCCTTCAATTATCTTTTTAGCCAGAGCAGGTTTCAGAGATTCGTGTGCATCGTGCGCGCCTTGCAGCGCTTCTTCAACGGTAGCAAAGTTATTGGCGATCAAGGCTGCGCCTTTTTCTCCAATGCCACGAACACCGGGAAGCCCATCTGATGGATCGCCTCTAAACATTGCGAAAAGTGCGTAGCGATCACCAGGGATCGCATATTTACGAGCAACCCAGGCTTTATCAACTAAATCGTGTTGAGATAGACCTTTGGCGAGGTAAACAACTTTCACATCTCGTTTGTCATCAACTAGTTGAAAGAGATCTCGATCTCCAGTGACAATCCGTGTTGGGCCCGGTTCTTTAACTGCAAAGGTGGCCATGACATCATCTGCTTCGTAATCATCTACGCCCACCATAGGGATTCCGAATTCATCTAATAGGTCGAGCAATATTGGAATCTGTGGAGTTAAAAGATCTGGTTCTTCTTCACCTTCGCCGCCTTCTTCGAGGCGATTTGCTTTGTAATCTGGAAATAGATCAACTCGCCAAGATGGACGCCAATCCCCCTCGATACATGCAACGATGCGTGAAGGTGAGTACATTCCAATTAAACGCGCTGTCATATCGAGATAGCCGCGAATTGCATTTACTGGAGTTCCATCGGGGGCCAACAAAGTGTCAGGCATTCCGTAATAAGCGCGGTACCAAAGCGATGCGCTATCCAAGAGCATTAGGGTCATAGGTCATCCACCATATATGAAACTACGCCACGATCTAAACGTTTAATCGCTTCGCGACAGACTGGGCGAAGTTGCTCACTCGCACCTGCAATCTGCATCAAGAGATCCATTAACTGCTTGGCCGATCTAACAAAGTCACCAACTGACATATCAGAACCCTTTAGAACGTTAGTTAGCGAATTGCCTTGCGCCCAACGATAGGAAATATAGGCAAACCCAAAGTCAGGCTCCTTCTGTGTCTTAACGTCGAAGTCGTTTTCAATATCTTCAAGTTTGGCCCAGAGTTTGGTGATTTCAACTAAAGCGTTTGAAACGTTCTGGTGTGGCATCTTCGGTGCATACTCATCGCGAGATCGAGATTGAAAGATCATGCAAGAGACAACTGAGAGAAGTTCGGGGGCTGATAGCTCGTCAAGGATTCCTGCGCGGATAGTTTCTGTTAAGAGCAGATCAGATTCAGCGTAGATTTTCGCCAAAATCTTTCCTTGAGGTAGCGGCTTCTCCCCTTCGATATATCCAAGGTGAGTCAGCACATCACAGATGCGATCAAAGGTTTTGGCAATTACATGCGTTCTATTCTCAACTCGACCGCGTAGACCATCGGACTCTCTAGCTAAACGTTCCGCACGTTCTGCAAAGCGGGCATGGGTTTCCCGGTCGTTGCAGGCATGGCATGGATGAGAGCGCATACTGCGCCTTAATCCATCGATCTCGTTCTCCATATGTTGCCGTTGACGGTTATCGAAAGTGCGACGGCCATCACGTTTGGAAAGGAGTTTTTCCAACTCTTTAATTTCACTTCGCAATTTGGCGTAACTTTCGAAATCTCCGAGATGACATTCGGCGCTCTCCATCAACTCTTGACGTGCGCTCTCATTCTTCTTGATCTGTTTTACCAGACCAACAACTGCGCGATCGGCTTGGAATTGCGCGAAAGATGACTCGAGACTTCCATGCGCACGTTCGCGACCAAAGCGAGCGATTAAGTTGATCGCCATGTTGTAAGTCGGCGTGAATGAAGAACGAAGTGGGTATGTACGCGTTGAAGCCAAGCTGGCAGTCATCGCTGAATCAACCGTTGGTGACCATTGCACAACAGCATTTCCTTCAATATCGATGCCGCGACGACCGGCGCGACCCGTTAACTGCGTGTACTCCCCCGGAGTAATCGGTACATGGGCTTCGCCGTTCCATTTAGTTAACTTCTCGAGCACAACGGTTCGTGCCGGCATATTGATACCAAGAGCGAGAGTTTCAGTAGCAAATACCGCTTTGACTAATCCGCGTTGGAATAGATCTTCAATCGCGCCTTTAAAGGAAGGTAGTAAACCTGCGTGGTGGGCTGCGATCCCGCGCTCTAGCGCCGTGATCCAATCACGATAACCAAGAACCTCAAGATCTTCTTCAGCCAGATTTGCGGTGTAGCGCTCTGCCGTTTTAAGAATCTCGGCACGTTCTTCGGTGTTGGTCAGTTTTATTCCGGCAGCTAAACATTGCTTAACGGCGGCGTCACATCCCATTCGTGAAAATATAAAGGTGATAGCCGGCAACAAATTCTCGCGCTGCAACTTTTCGATGATTTCAGGGCGCGACAGGCGTGAATCTGAAACACCCCATTGTTCGCGGCGGTGACGTGGAATCTTCACCTTACGCATCGCTTCTCGTTCTGCTGCCAGGATCTCAGGATTTACCTTGCCAGGGGTTGAGAAGAGATCTATGAGAGATGAGTTAATCAAAATATGTTGGTAGAGCGGAATCGGGCGGTGTTCACTGAGAATGATCTGAGTTTCGCCGCGGACTTCACCGAGCCATTCACCAAACTCTTCGGCGTTGGAAACCGTAGCAGACAATGAAATTACTTGAACCGATTCCATTAGATGAATAAGAACTTCTTCCCAAACCGCACCACGGAATTTATCGGCTAGGTAGTGCACCTCATCCATAACTACCGAACCTAAATTAGTTAACGTGGAAGAGCCGGCATAGAGCATATTTCGCAAGACTTCAGTCGTCATTACCAAGATATCTGCTTCGGAATTTATATTGGTATCACCGGTAAGCAGACCAACTCGATCTTCACCGAAACGTTCTACGAACTCTTGAAACTTCTGGTTCGAGAGAGCCTTAATTGGAGTTGTGTAGAAACACTTCTTACCGTTTTTGATCGCCAAGAAAGCTGCGAACTCTCCAACGACGGTCTTTCCAGCACCAGTAGGTGCGGCGACAAGTACGCCGTGGCCACTTTCAACGGCGTGACAGGCTTGGATTTGAAAGTCATCAAAAGGAAATTCGGATTGAGCTAAAAACTCTTCGGTTACGGCGTGCTTACTTCGGCTCTTGGCGGCGGCGAATTTCTCAGCAGGCGTACTCACGGGGTCCACGATAGTCCAGCACCTGCCATACATTCAGCACGAACTGGAAGGCCACCGATGCGCTCACCATCGGCGTAGGCGATCGCATTTGAGGAGATCGCCGCTTTGGCGCTGCGATATATGCGCACCTGAGGGTGTGAAATATGTTCACCTTTAAAGACTTTAGGAAAGACCTTCATAAATTCAACCTTACTTACAGGGTGAAGAATCATCACATCAAAGAGTCCATCGTGCATCGATGCATCAGGACAAACTTGCATCCCTCCGCCATAACTCGAACCATTTGCAACCGCGATAAGCATCGCTTCAACTTGCAGCGCTTGAGTATCGAGTTCAATGGTGTATGAAATTGGTTGAAAACTTGGCAGTTCGCGTGCAATCGCTAGGTTGTATTTCATTGGACCTTTCGGCCACGACATTTGATTTGCACGCTCATTTACAACTGAATCAAATCCGGTAGAGAGTATGGCTCCAAACCATTCCGAATCAACCATTCCGAGATCAATGGGTGTTGGTTTCTCAGTAGTGACAAAGTTCAACTGAGTGGTGATTGAGTCAAGATCCCAACCAAGCGCTCTGACCAAGTCATTTCCGGTGCCAGCAGGAATTACAGTGAAGGGAACTCGCCGCGGAGCAACCGATTGAATAACCAGATGAGCTAACCCATCTCCCCCGACAGCAATAACGCCCTGACAATTTCTACCTTCGGGAAGATCTAAGAAAGTATCTAAATTACTCTTTAATTTCTGCGCGGTTGTTGCCGTTATAACTGTGTAATCGAGATCGTGCTTTGCAAAATACCCCGCAACTTCACGACCCAAGACCGCGCCTTTACCGCCACCAGAAACAGGATTGATAACAATCGCCCACATATATCAGACCAGATCTATCTCTTTTTTGGCCCTTCTCCGATCGTTCCATAGAGCAAATAGTCCAGAGAGTAGATAAAGCAGAATAAGTGGAACGGCCAGAAAAATCATTGAAAGCGGATCTGCACTTGGAGTGAATCCTGCAACGAATAGGACAATAGAAAATACCCAGATACGCCATGGTCGCAGAATTGCTGTACCGCTAAGAAAACCAATTAGATTGAAGGTCACCAAGAAGACGGGAAGTTCAAAGGCGATTCCAAAGAGCAGAATCGCACGCATGACGAAATCTAAGTAGTCATCGAACTTAACCAAGTTAGTCAAGGCATCTGGTGTGAATCCAAAGAGGACTTCAATTGCAATTGGCAGGATCGAATATCCCAGAAAAGTTCCGGCAGCGAAGAAGGGGGTTGCGGCAACAAAGAAGAAGATCGAATTTCTGCGTTCTTTGCGATGTAACGCCGGAGCGATAAAAGCCCATAATTGATAGAGCCATATTGGCGCTGCAACTATCACTCCTGTAAGAAGCGCTACTTTAATTTGTAAATTCAATGGACCAAGCACGCCATTTATGTAGAGCGAACCGCAGGTATTGGATCCAGTTCTTTGCGCCGCTGCTAAATCGCAGACCGGTTCAGCAAGTTTGGTGATGATCTCGTTATAGAAGAACCAACCGATAATTGCCGCGAGCGAAATCGCAGCCGCCGATCTGACAACTCGTTTACGAAACTCTCGGAGATGTTCCAAAAGCGGCATGCGTGCCGATTCGGATCTCTCTTTCATGCTTAGCTATCTATTTTTCTTTTGATTTAATGAATTACTTAGACGTTGAATCGTCGTCGTTCTTCTTCTCATCGCCATCGTTCTTCATCTCTTTCATTTCACTCTTAAAAATACGAAGCGACTTTCCGAGTGAGCGCGCTGAATCAGGTAGGCGCTTAGCACCGAAGAGAATGACTACGACGATTAGAACAAGGAGAATGTGGCTAGGTTCACGTAGAAATGGCATGTGCCAAAGATATCGCATTCATGGGTGAACTCAGCTTTTAGATTAGAGAGAAAGCCTTGCTTTCGTATAGAGCCAAGGTGGCCGAAGCCTTATCCCCCACCGCCTTAGCCAAACTCGGAGTGTCGATGATCTCGGTATTTCCTAAGGTGCTCAGGAAGTTTCGAGCCAACCAATCCTGGCTAAAGGAAGTTACTTCGATTGACTCCTTGGCTTCGATTGAATTTGGTGCCACAGGCAATCTAAATCGTTCCAGAGTTGTGCGTAGCCGTCCGGAGATTCGGAACTTAGCAGTGTAAAGATCGGTCACGCTTTTGTTATTCGAAACTTCGGCACTGTCTTCAGAAATCTCTGCATCTATGAAGTTATCTAATCTGAAAGTGCGAAAGGCTTTGGCTTTAGAACAATAGGCAAAGAGCGTTTCCAAACCGTTATCGCTGCCTAGTTCAATTGGAG
>JAXITH010000022.1:0-8247 GCA_034680185.1 Candidatus Planktophila sp. | reverse complement strand
TAATCCAGGAAACATCAAACAATTTGATGACAAGGTAAAGGAAGTAGCCAAGGCTGCAGGAGATGCGGGCATTCCAATCCGCATCGGTGTAAACGCTGGCTCACTTGATCCCCGCCTTCTTGCAAAGTACGGCAAAGCAACCCCTGAAGCTCTCGCCGAATCAGCGCTTTGGGAAGCATCACTCTTTGAAGAGCACGGTTTTTCAAATTTAAAGATCTCTGTAAAGCACCATGATCCAGTCACGATGGTTAACGCCTATCGCATCTTGGCCGCTAAATGTGATTACCCATTGCACCTTGGCGTAACCGAAGCCGGTCCTGCTTTCCAGGCAACGATTAAATCTGCAACTGCATTCGGAATTTTATTGGCAGAAGGAATCGGCGACACCATTCGCGTATCAATGTCTGCTCCACCTGTCGAGGAAGTTAAAGTTGGAATTTCGATTCTCGAATCTCTTAACTTGCGCCAACGTAAACTCGAGATTGTTTCTTGCCCATCATGTGGTCGCGCTCAAGTCGATGTCTACACCTTGGCCGAAAAAGTCCAGGCTGGACTTGAGGGAATGACTGTTCCACTTCGCGTTGCTGTTATGGGATGCGTTGTTAATGGTCCAGGTGAGGCTCGTGAAGCAGATCTCGGCGTTGCATCCGGAAATGGAAAAGGCCAGATCTTTGTTAAGGGTGAAGTTATCAAGACTGTTCCAGAGGCGATGATTGTCGAAACTCTCATCGAAGAGGCGATGCGCTTGGCTGAAGAAATGGAAGCCGCTGGCGTTGGTTCAGGCGAACCTTCCGTCACAGTCAAGTAATAACGCGATAAGGTTGCGCCCATGTTGCGCATGTCCAGTCTCTTTCTTCGCACCTTGCGTGACGATCCTGCCGATGCAGAAGTCCCAAGCCATAAGTTATTAGTTCGCGCTGGCTATATCCGCCGTATCGCAGCTGGTATTTACTCCTGGTTGCCACTTGGCGTAATCACTCTGCGCAACGTGGAAAAGATTATTCGTGAGGAAATGGATAACGCTGGTTTCCAGGAAGTCCACTTTCCAGCGCTCTTGCCACGTGAGGCTTATGAAGCTACCAATCGTTGGGAAGAGTACGGCCCATCGCTCTTTAGATTGCAAGATCGTAAAGGCGGAGATTACTTACTAGGCCCAACTCACGAAGAGATGTTTACCCTGATGGTCAAGGGTGAATATTCATCATATAAAGATCTGCCACTTACTATTTATCAGATTCAAAATAAATTCCGCGATGAAGCCCGCCCTCGTAGCGGCATCATCCGCGGCCGTGAGTTTGTCATGAAAGATTCTTACTCATTTGATTTAACTGATGAAGGCTTAGGCGTTTCCTATCAGAAACATCGCGATGCTTACATAACAACATTTGACCGCCTCCACCTTAAGTACAACATCGTTAAGGCTGTTTCAGGTGCGATGGGTGGTTCAAAATCAGAAGAGTTCTTAGCTCCCTGCCCAACAGGTGAAGACACTTACGTTCTCTGTCCAAAGTGTGGTTTCGCAGCCAACGTTGAAGCGATGGTTACCAAAGTAGCAGCGGTTGATTCATCTGCCGTTGCCGCAATGGAAGAGTTAGATACTCCAAATACGCCAACTATTGATTCACTCGTTGATGTTTTAAACGAGAAGTTCGGTGGCGGATTTACTGGTGCATCAACTCTGAAAAATGTTTTATTGATGGCCGATAACAAAGCGATCTCTGTTTTAGTACCAGGTGATCGCGAAGTCGACCTCAAGCGTTTGCAAGCCGGACTTCCTGGCGTTGAAGAACTTCGTGTCTTTGAAGAAGCAGATTTCGCTAAGCATCCTGATTTGGTAAAGGGCTACATCGGTCCGCAAGATGTTGGCAAATTCGGCATTACCGTCTATGCCGATCCTCGCGTTGCACCAGGAACTTCTTGGGTAACCGGAGCCAATAAGAAAGATCGCCATGCGCGCAACGTTGTTAACGGTCGTGACTTCACACCTGACGCGTATGTTGAAGCAGCCGAAATTCGCGAAGGTGATTCTTGCCCAGAATGTTCAACTGCTGTCGTTATCGATCGCGCGATAGAAATCGGTCACATCTTCCAATTAGGTCGCAAATATGCGGATTCACTTGGCTTAACCGTCCTTGATCAGAACGGTAAATCACAAGTAGTAACGATGGGCTCATATGGCATCGGCGTATCTCGTGCCGTAGCTGCTATCGCTGAGCAAAGTTATGACGAAATTGGTTTGGTCTGGCCACTGGAAGTTGCCCCCGCCAAGGTACATATCGTTGCAACCGGCAAGGACGATCTCCCATTCGATACCGCCCTTGATATCGCAACCAAACTTGAAGCAGCTGGAATCACGGTAATGCTCGATGACCGCCGCGATCCAAGCGCTGGAGTTAAATTTAAAGATGCCGAACTAATCGGTATCCCGGTAATTGTTGTCGTAGGTAAATCACTTGCAGATGGCAAGATCGAACTCCGCAATCGCAAATCAGGGGAAAAATCTGAAGTCGCCGTTGGCGATGCGATTTCAGCAGTTACATCTCTAATCGCTTCACTTTCCTAAAGTGTTTGCTGATCTAACTCTCTACACCTTTGCCTTTCTGGCCCTTGCTGCGTTCTGCGCAGGTCTGATCGATGCAATTGCTGGTGGGGGAGGACTCATCCAATTGCCAGCGCTGCTGATTGGGCTAGAGAAAACCGAGACAGTTGTAGTTCTTGGTACCAATAAAGTGCCTTCGATTTTTGGGACAACTGCATCCGCGCTCACTTACCGCAGAAATATAAAAGTCAGTTCAAAACTTTTAGCCACTATGGCGTTGCCGGCATTCTTCGGTTCAATGGGCGGAGCATCCCTAGCCTCTCTAATTCCAACGCAAGTATTAAAACCGCTTGTCGTCGCTCTGTTAATTGCTGTGTTGATTTATACCTGGAAACGTCCGCAACTTGGTCAGTTCGAATCCATGCGCCATGACGAGAAAAAGCGCCTCAAGATCGCCGCTGCTGCAGCGCTGGTGATTGGATTCTATGACGGCATCATCGGCCCAGGAACAGGTTCATTTTTAATTTTAATCTTAGTTGCGGTGATGGGGTTCGCATTTCTTTCAGCATCAGCGATCGCCAAAGTGGTAAATGTTGCGACAAATGCTGGCGCGATTCTGGTCTTTGGATTTAACGGTGAAATCATCTGGAAAGTGGGCTTAACTCTGGCGATCGCAAATGTCATGGGAGGCTTGATTGGCGCACGGATTGCGATCCGCGGCGGATCCACTCTGGTGCGTAAAGTCTTTATGGGCATCACCGCAGCGCTGATTCTCAAGGTCGCTTTTGATACCTATATCGCGCTGCGCTAGAGCGTAAGTTGCAGTGCTAACAATGGTGATAAACTTCGGCGTACCAAAAAACTAAATAACAAATTAATAGTAAGGAGTTACAAATGTCTTTGACGCAATCTATTTCTGACTTAATCGAACCCGCTGTTACTGAAGCCGGTTTCTATCTTGAAGAAGTCCAAAACACTTCCGCCGGTAACCACCGCGTCGTTACCTGCATAGTTGATGGACAAACCCCCCTTAATTTAGATCAAGTGACCGTTGTATCGCGCTTGATTTCTGAGCTGCTGGATACTGCCGCCTTTATGGGTGAGACGCCATTTACTCTTGAAGTAACTTCACCGGGCGTAGATCGTCCGCTTACCTTGCCGCGTCACTGGACCAAAAATCTCACTCGTCTTGTAAAAGTAACTCTTCAAGATGGAGCTGTTACAACTGGTCGCCTAACTGAATTTAACGAAGTAACCGCAACACTTGTTGAAAACATCAAGGGCCGGATCAAAACCCATCAAGTTAACTTCGCTGATATCAAGCGAGCCGTTGTTGAAATTGAATTTAACCGTAAAGAAGAAGCAGCAACGCTAAGCGATGAGGCTGCAGATGAATAAGGGGATGGTCGATGTCGATGCGCTAATTGCGCTAGCAACCCATAAGCAGATGCCGTTAGAAGATTTGATTAAAGAGATCGAAGCTGGCGTCCTAACTGCTTATTACGAGACCGATGCTCCAAAGCGCCAAGCGCGCGCCAGCATCGATCGCGAAACTGGCGAGATTGTTATCTGGGTTCCGAACTTTAACGAACTTGGAGAGCGCATCTCTGAAGAGCGCGATGAGCCAGAAGGTTTTGCGCGCACCGCAACGTCAACGGTTCGCCAAGTAATTAAGTTAAAGATGCGCGCCACAAATGATGCCGAGATTGTTGGCGAGTTCAGCGCATCTGTCGGCGATGTCATTTCTGGAATTGTGCAGCAAGGCCGCGATCCCAAGATGATTAACGTCAACCTTGGAAAAGTTGAAGGTCGCATTCCTCCACAAGAACAAGTTCCTGGTGAGGTCTATAACCACGGTGATCGCATTAAATGTTTTGTGGTTGAAGTTAAGCAAGGCATGAAAGGCCCCGAGATCATGCTCTCGCGCAGTCACCCGGCCTTGGTTAAACAACTATTCGCCCTAGAAGTTCCTGAGATTAAAGATCGCATCGTAGAAATTATGGAAGTTGCGCGCGAAGCAGGCCATCGCACCAAACTTGCAGTTCGATCACACCGAGCCGGCGTCTCACCAAAAGGATCGCTAATCGGGCCAATGGGTTCACGCGCTAATGCCGTTATGGAAGAACTCCATGGCGAGAAGATCGATATCGTTGATTGGTCAGAAGATCCAGCACAATTTGTAGCTCACGCGCTAGCGCCAGCGAAGGTTACAAAAGTTGAGATTGTTGATCTTGCAACACGTTCTGCCAAAGTAACTGTTCCGGATTACCAACTATCACTTGCAATTGGTAAAGATGGGCAGAATGCGCGCCTGGCTGCACGTCTTACAGGTTGGCGTATTGATATCCATCCAGATACTCCAATAGCGCCTAGGTAATCGGACCTAGATAAACGCACCTGTTACGCAGGGATTTAGGTGAAATAGCCGCTCTTCGCTATCCTTACTCATGTTGATGGTTGGGGAAAAGACGGAAAATGCAAATAAGTATCAAACCGATACGAACCTGCATCGTCTGTCGTAAATCTCAAGAACCATCACAGCTATTGCGAGTCAACTGTATTGATGGAGTCGTAACTCCAACGATCGGAAGAAAGTCTCAAGGTAGGGGAGCCTGGCTCCACTTACAGTGCGGATATATCGCAATAGATCGGAAAGCGTTTAGATCAGCCTTCAAGCTGGAACAAGTGCCGGATGTTTCAAAATTTAAGGCGTTCTTAGATGAACGCTTTAAGTCAGAAAACTAGAAGTTCAACTGAAAGATTCACCGAAAGATATGGATGCGAAAGATATGAAACTCAAATGAGCTCGTTCAGATTATGAGGTCGTACAACTAAGGCTCGCATCCCTAGATAAATATCTAGAATAAAGATTGCGGGCCAAGACAGGAGAAATGTGTCAAAGGTCCGCGTACATGAGTTGGCAAAACAACTCGGTATGGAGAGCAAGGTTGTCCTTGCAAAACTCCAAGAAATGGGCGAATTCGTCCGTTCAGCATCATCAACTGTAGAAGCGCCAGTCGTGCGCAAGCTCATCGAGATGTATCCCGATGCCAAGCCAGTTGAAGAAAAAAAGCCAGTTAAGAAAGCAGCCGCTAAAAAGACCACTGCCAAGAAAACTGCAGAAGTTAACCCTGAACTTGCCGCTGAACTCGCCGCCGAACTTGGCGTCGATCTAGAAGCGCTTAAAGCTTCACGTGCAGAAAGCGCTGCACAAGCAGCGGCACCTGCTCCAACACCAGAAGCCGAAACACCAGAAGCAGATAACAAGCCTGCTACACCGCGTCCAGGTAATAATCCATTTTCAACTGCAGGTGGAACAACGCCAGCAGTTCCACGTCCACCACGTCCTGGAAATAATCCATTCTCAACTGGTGGTGCAGTTCCTCGCCCACCACAACGTCCAGCTGGTGCGCCAGGTGCACGTCCCGGAATGTCAGGACCACGTCCTGGTTCTGTGCGACCAGGTTTTGCAGCACGACCAAATGCACCGCGTCCTGCAGGTGCTGGCGGTCCCGGAAATTATCAATCACGTCCAGGTGGTGCAGGTGCATCTTCTGGTCCATACCGTTCAAGCGGTCCATCAACTGGCGCACCATCAACTGGTGGTCCACAACGTCCGGGCGGCGGTCCTAATCGTGGTCCAGGTCGCGGCGGCGCTGCAGGTGCATTTGGAAAGAATGCAAGCAAGAGCAGCAAGCGCAAACCAAAATCAAGAAAAGCGCTACGCGATGAATTCGACAATATGCAAGCGCCACAATTGGGTGGCGCAGTTATTCCTCACGGTGATGGAAAGACCCAGATCCGTATGCGTCGCGGCGCAACACTTGCAGATTTCGCTGAAAAGATCGGTGCAGATGCAGCAGCGTTAGTTGCAGCGCTATTCCACTTAGGTGAAATGGTTACCGCAACTCAATCTGTAGATGCAGATACATTTGAAATTCTCGGTGCTCAACTTGGATATGTAATCCAAATCGTTAGCCCAGAAGATGAAGACCGCGAACTCTTGCAAGATTTCGATATCGATCTTGCGCAAGAGCTGGAAGATCTCGATGCAGATCTATTGGTCGCACGCCCACCAGTTGTAACTGTTATGGGACACGTTGATCACGGTAAGACCAGTTTGCTCGATGCCATCCGTAAATCTGAGGTCCTAAAGACTGAAGCCGGCGGAATTACTCAGCACATCGGTGCCTACCAAATTCATCACGATCACGATGGCGTAAACCGCGCGATTACCTTTATCGATACACCTGGCCACGAAGCCTTTACCGCTATGCGTGCTCGTGGCGCCAAGGTCACCGATATCGCAGTTCTCGTAGTTGCAGCAGATGACGGAATCATGCCGCAGACCATTGAAGCGTTAAACCACGCTCAAGCTGCTGATGTTCCTATTGTGGTTGCCGTTAACAAGGTTGATAAAGAAGGCGCAAACCCAGATAAGGTCCGCCAGCAATTAACCGAGTACAACTTGATCGCTGAAGAGTACGGCGGAGAAACTCTATTCGTAAACGTTTCTGCTAAATCTGGAAATGGCGTAAACGAACTTATCGATGCAATCTTGCTTACTGCAGATGCAGCGATCGATCTTCGCGCAGTTGCTGAAGACGATGCTCGCGGTGTTGCAATCGAAGCGCACCTCGATCGCGGTCGCGGACCAGTTGCCACAGTTCTCGTACAACGCGGAACTCTAAAGATCGGTGACGCGATCGTTGCCGGTGGTTCATTCGGCCGCGTTCGCGCGATGCTCGATGAAGATGGAAAGAATGTTGATACCGCTGGACCATCTCGCCCAGTACAGGTACTCGGATTCACATCGGTTCCAAGTGCAGGAGACACTTTCTTAGTTGCAGAAGAAGACCGTACTGCTCGCCAGATCGCTGAAAAGCGTCAAGCGGCAGAACGTAACGCGCAACTTGCTAAGGCTCGCAAGAAGGTTTCACTTGAAGACTTCATGGAACAGTCCAAGGTTTCAACACTTAACCTCATCCTTAAGGGTGACGTATCAGGTTCTGTGGAAGCCCTCGAAGATGCACTTATGCAACTCGATGTCGGAGCAGAAGTTGATCTACGCGTTATCCACCGTGGTGTTGGCGCGATCACTAAGTCAGATATCACTTTGGCATCAGCATCTACTGCTGTCGTTATTGGCTTTAACGTTAAGCCTGAACCACAGACAGCTATCTATGCTGATCAAGAAGGCGTAGAAGTCCGCTTCTACTCAGTTATCTACAATGCAATTGAAGAGATCGAACTATCTCTTAAGGGCTTGCTCAAGCCAGAGTACGAAGAAATCGTTCTCGGTAATGCAGAAGTCCGTGAGATCTTTAAATCTTCAAAGGCCGGAAATATCGCAGGTTCTATCGTTCGCGATGGATCAATCAAGCGAAATGCCAAGGCGCGAATCATGCGTGGTTCTGACGTAATCGTCGATGACCTAACAATCGATTCACTTAAGCGCTTTAAAGATGATGCCACTGAAGTCAAAGAAGGCTTTGAGTGCGGTATCGGCGTAGGCAAGGGTGCTGATCTCCAGGTCGGAGACATCATTGAGGTCTTCGAGATGCAAGAGAAGAAGCGCGCATAACTCAAGATGGGTAATTAAATTGGGAAAGAATCACCGCAGCGATAAAGTTGCAGACCGCATCAAGGTAGTAGTGGCACAGCTGCTCGAGACAAAGATCAAAGATCCGCGTCTTGGCTTTGTCACT
>JAXITH010000021.1:0-8272 GCA_034680185.1 Candidatus Planktophila sp. | reverse complement strand
TAGTTGCAGTGCGAGAAGCGATGGAAGATGTGCCGGTTTCAGAGGATTTAGGCGACTAAATAACTCGTGCCTGATCTTTCTCATCTGCGCGATCGCGATGAAATTCTCATCACCATGGTCTGCCTCGGAAATATTTGTCGCTCGCCAATGGCTGCCACGGTTTTAGCAAATAGAACTTCTGATTGGTCTGCACCAAAGATTTTGGTCGACAGCGCGGGAACATCTGATTGGCATGTCGGCGAAGGACCCAACCCGCCTTCAAAGAAGACTTGGGAGGCAGCCGGATATAAATTCGATCACGTAGCATCGCAAATCACGGAAGCGCGCATGAAGAAATCAGATTTGATTCTGGTGATGGATCGCAGCAATCATCGAAACGTTCTTGCTTTGACCCAAGATTTAGAACTTCACGGCAAAGTACATTTTCTGCGCGATTTTGATTACACAATCGCGGGTGAACGTGACGTCCCGGATCCTTACTCTTTACCGGATTCGGCCTTTGAAGAAGTTTTAGGAATGGTCGAACGCGCTGTTAATGGCTTGCTTCAAGAGTTAAGCAGAAGTTAACGCGGTAGGTGCTGAAGCGCCCAGTGGTACATCGCAATCGCACCAGCGGCAGATGCGTTCATAGAACGTGTTGAACCATATTGCGCAATCTCGTAAAGTACTTCGCAGACAGCGATTCCTTCATCTGACATTCCGGCGCCTTCTTGCCCAAAGAGAAGAACGCAAGATTCAGGCAGCTGTGCACCCTCGAGCTGTTTCGAAGTTGGAACGTTATCGATGCCGATAATTGGCAAGTTGTTTTCTTTACACCAGGTAGCAAAATCAGCGATCGTTGGGTGATGGATAACTGTTAGGTATTTATCGGTAACCATTGCCCCGCGCTTGTTCCAGTCGCGCTTTCCAACGATATGAACCGCGGTTACGTTAAATGCATTTGCAGTTCTTACAACTGAACCAATATTTAAATCGTGCTGCCAATTTTCGATTGCAATATGCAGTTTGTGGCGCTTGGTATTTAGATCAGCGACGATCGCTTCGACAGACCAATAGCGATAGTGATCTAGAACATTGCGACGATCGCCATTTTCTAGCAATTCTGGGTCATATTGCGCACCAGTTGGCCAAGGTTTTTCGTGAGGCCCAACTCCGACAACTGGAAAAAATTCTCCTGGGCCGATCGTGGCTGGTGTATTTATTTCCATGTGCGCACTCTAAACTTAATGTGTAAGAAAGGCTAGAAAGGGCTAAAACTATGAAGACTGTATTTCTAATCGCGTATATCGCGCATATGTTGGCGATCGCTGGAATTTTGGGATTGCTGCTTCATCAGTGGAATAAGAGCCCTCGTAAATTATCTGCAGGTGTGATGCATTCAGCAGCTACAGCTTTACTTGCTGGCCTAGTGATGGTCGGCACATATTCATCGGCAAAGCCTGATGAGACTTTAGATCACACCAAAGTGGGTATAAAGCTTTTGGTGGTTCTAGCCATCTTAGTAATTAGTTACATGAACGCCAAGAAGAGCGAGATCAAGAAGAACACTTGGCTCACACTCATTGGCCTGACTGTTCTCAATATTCTCATCGCCACAGTCGCGTAACTCGAGAATTTAATTAAAGCGATGCGAAAGCGATTAAAGCGATCTGCCCTGCTCACTGCAGCGGTTATGGTCTTTGCGCCAAGCGCATCTGCTTTCGATCCCATTTCGGCAGCTAGCGTCTTTTCCAGGTTGGCGGTTGAGCCAGAGCTAAGCAACCCATCGGTTTCGTTGATTGATGTGAGCACCGGGGAAGTTGTCTTTGAATCAAATGCTTTCTCACAGCGCAAACCGGCATCAACTATGAAGTTGCTTGCCGCCACTGCAACCTTGCAGTACTTATTGCCAGAAGAAGTATTTAGCACTCGCGTTTCCCTTGGCACCGTTCCAGATTCGATTGTTATCGACGGAGAATTCGATCCGTGGATATCAATGGATCACCGAGTCGCAACAAAGATGAAGCGCACCTCATTTCCGCGAATTGCCTTCAACTCGCTCAGCAAAGTTAAGAAAAGTTCCGGCGGATCAATTAAGAATTTAAAGGTTTATTACAACGGTATTTACGCCAATGAAGTCGCTAGTTATAAGGCTTTCTATAAGAAACGTGGCGTAAAGGCTTCATTTATTAAGGTCACTGATGAGAAAGCAATTTCGCTTGCGAGTGAAGAGATCTTGGTTACCGAATCTCCCAAGGTTTTAACGATGATGGATTGGTTCTTGCTTTGGAGCGATAACCAGCTATCGGAAAGAATGGCCAAACTTGCCGCAAAGGCCGCAGGAAATGAATTTAGCGATGCGGGAGTTGCCAAGACATTTTCAAATATCTTGCTGGGATTTGATATCAATCCGTCTCAACTAAAGATCGTCGATGCCAGTGGTTTGTCGCGTCAAAATAAAGTGACGGCACATGTTTTGGCCCAACTGCTCTACAAGATTCACTCAGATCCAGTGTTGTCGCAGCTAATCGAGAGCCTGCCAGTAGGTGGAGAAAGCGGAACGCTGCGTAACCGTTATTTAGAGACTGCACCTGAAGCAGTTGGTTTAGTTAAGGCTAAGACCGGGACGCTTTCTGGAACGGTGAGCTTGGCTGGTTATGTGCAATCAGGTGATCGTGAATACGCATTTGTGATTATCGCCGATCGCATCAAACGCACATTTTCCGCTAGCGATCGCGCGCGCAAAACTTTGGATCGTTACTTAGCAAAGATCGCAGCACCGTTAATGGCGCAGACACCTGTTACTGATACTGCAACAGTTGTTACTGATCTGCAAGTACTTTAATTGAACCGCCGTAACAAGCAACCCAAGTCTTAGAAGTCTTGGAATCGTAAGTTACGCCGATTGGTTCGTTGCAAACCTTTATAGTTTGAAGAACCTTCATATCTTGAGTGCGCACCTTAGATAAAGTCCCGCTGCGGAAATTAACTACGTATAGAGCAGAACCATCTGCAGAGATCGCCAAGCTGCGCGCAGATTTTCCGGTTGCAACGCTCTTGATCGCCTTGTTTGTTGTTAGATCCCAAGCAATGACCTTGCCCGAGATATTTAGAGTTGCATAAAGCTTGGTGTTATCAGGAGATAGTTCAATTGCTCGGGGATTAGAACCAATGGGAATGTAGTTAACCGAGAAATCCTCAAGGTTTATACGGTGGATGCGGTTGCCGCCCATTTCGGCCACGTAGGCGTATTTGCTATCGCTGGTAACGGAGATTCCACGTGGGTAGCGCCCGATCTTGATTGATTTAACGGTTTTCTGAGTTTCAACCGAGATCACGGTAACTGTGTAAGAACACCAGTTACTTACCAAGATGTACTTGTTATCAGGCGTAACTTTTACAACCTTAGGTACTGATCCAACAGGGTAAACCGCATCTATCTTGTAAGTTTCTAAATCAACGCGGGATAAGAAACTTGAGTCATATCCTGAAGCCGGCGAACAAGTGTCGTGGCCTTCCTTGTTAAATCCCTTGCCATACATGGCGTAATTAGTGAAGTAGAGATATTTTCCATCGGGAGAAAATGCGCCTTCTACAGGTGCGCCTTTAAAGGTTCCAGAATATTTAGGAAAACCGAGTTTAGATAAATTAACTGTGTCGGCAACGGTTGCAACCAATTGCATCGAATCTGAGTTGTAGATAGTCACGCTATGGCGATACATCATGTTATGAGCGCTGACTAAGCCGCTATTTGAAGCAAGAACGGATTTAGGGGAGATCGACCCATTAATGGTTTTTACTACCGATAACTTCTTAGTGGCAGAACTTTCCTGGACAACTTCTTCGGCACTTGCCAACTGAAATGGGGCAGCGAAAGCAAGAATTAAAGAGAAGAAGAGGAAATTTTTACGCATGCCCCAACTTTACTGGCTTTAGTGGTCCTCATATTCATCGTCATCGCCATCATCGTCGTCGTGATCTCGATCCCCACGGTCGCGATGCTTACCTTCTCTGAAATCATCCTCATCGTCGTCGTCATCTCCACCCTTCATATTTGGGGGAGTTGCGATCGCCGGTGCTGAAATTGCTGGCGCAGGAGTTACTGCGCTGCTAATGGCAGGAGAAACGCTCGTTGCAGATTGTGAAGCTTGCGGAACGATTGATTGTTCAACCGATGTCGGTGAATCTTCGTTGCTCTGAGCAATGACCGCGCCGCCGAAAGTCAGAACTAACGCCGTTGCAGCAACTAGTACTCGACGGCTCTTCTTCGCCTTTGGCACTGGGTTATTTGAACCGCCGTCGTTGTCGGCGATTTCCATCCAGTCGGGCTTCTTTGGAGGTGTCATTAGTCATACCCTTTCGTCAATACGCACAATAGGCGCCCATCCTTAGAGGACCATGAGAACGCGAGACATTAATGCTGAGTAATCTTTACCTGTGTCCACGAATTCACGCGTAAAACCTTCAGTTAAGGTCCGTGGATTCGTTGACCTCATGAAGTTACGCGTTGTCGAACTTTTATTGGTTTCAACTCTTCCTGCGATGGTTTTAGCAGAAGAAGGCCTGCCTTCACTTTCGCTAACGCTGGCAACTTTAATTGGTGGAACTCTCGCTGCTGGAAGTGCAAATGCTTTCAACATGGTGATCGAATCTGAATCAGATAAGTTGATGAAGCGAACTGCTAAACGCCCACTTGCGACCGGAGTATTGAGTAAGCGCGAAGCAGTTATTTTTGCAACGGCGATTGGCGCACTTTCTTTACTTATCTTTCAGGTCTTCACAACTACGCTTGCAACTTTCTTAACTCTTGTCGCAATCGTTTTCTATGTCTGGGTCTACACAATTTTGCTAAAGAAGCGCACGCCGCAAAATATTGTTTGGGGCGGTGCCGCCGGTTGCATGCCTGCGTTAATCGGTTGGGCAGCGGTTACAAATTCGCTCTCAGTTACAGCATGGTCTTTCTTCTTAGTTATCTTCTTCTGGACTCCACCGCACTTCTGGGCGCTAGCAATTAAATATAAAGATGATTACGCAGCTGCTCATATTCCGATGTTGCCGGTGGTTGCAAGCAAAACTCACTTGTTGCGCCAAATGTGGATTTACACAATTGCGATGATCGCTTCATCTGTTGCGCTGATTATTAACGCTGAACTCCAAAACTGGGCGATGGCGCTTACTGTGGCACTTGGCTTAGTTTTTGCTGCGCAGTTACGTGGTCTAGATGAGAAATCTGATCACTACGAGAAAGTTGCCGGAAAGATTTTCCAGTGGTCAATTACTTACTTAAGTTTGTTATCGGTCTTGCTAGTTGTTGCTCAGCTTTTAAAGGCTTGAGTTAAATCCTTAATCAGATCATCTACATGTTCTAGGCCAACAGATAGGCGTAGAACTGAAGGTGTAATACCCATCTCGGCTTGAATATCTGGCGTTAATCGGCGATGCGTGGTTGAAGCTGGGTGGGTGATCAGAGACTTGCTATCGCCCAAGTTGTTGGAAATATCAATGATTCGCAGCGCATCCATAAAGGCAAAGGCGTCTTTCTGACTTCCTGCGAATTCAATTCCGATAGTGCTTCCGCCACCAGACATCTGCTTCTGCACAGTTGCATACTCAGGATGCGATTTAAGCCCGGGGTATTTAACGGATTTAATCTCTTTACGAGTTTCTAAGAATTCTGCGATTGCCTGCGCGTTCTCGCACATACGGCGCACGCGCATCTCCATGGTTTCCAAAGACTTTAAAAGTACCCAAGCATTAAATGGGCTTAGCGATGGTCCTGTGTGGCGCGTAAACGGAATCAAATTTTCGTGGATATATGAGAATGAACCAAGTACTGCACCTGCAAGTACGCGGCCTTGACCATCAATATGTTTAGTAGCTGAATACATAACGACATCGGCGCCGAGCTTGAGTGGCTTTTGCAATACCGGTGAGGCCATAACGTTGTCGACGATCACAGTTGCGCCAACTTTATGTGCCAGATCGCTAACCATTTGAATATCAACGATCTCCATCAATGGATTGCTTGGTGATTCGATAAAGACAACCTTGGTTGGTTTATTAAGCGCGGCTGCCCAAGTTGCAGAGTCATTTCCCTTTACGAGTTCTACCGTTACGCCCCACTTGGGAAGAATCTCGGTTAATACAACGTGGCAAGAACTAAACATGGCAGCCGATGCGACGATGTGATCGCCGGCTTTAACGAGGCAAGCAACGGCGGCAAACATTGCCGACATTCCTGAACCAGTTGATACACAATATTCAGCGCCTTCGATTGCTGCCAGACGTTTTTCAAACATCTGCACAGTTGGGTTGTGGAAGCGGCTATAAAGAAAGTGGTCGGTTTCGTCTGCGAATGAGTCGAAAGCTTCTTGGGCAGAGGAATATGTAAATCCGCTATTTAAATAAAGCGCTTCAGAGGTTTCACCAAAGCCGGAACGAGCAAGACCTGTACGCACTGCCGCGGTTTGGGGATTGATTTCCCAATCTGGCGCAGGGCGATTGTTAGTTGGTTGATAACCCCAAATCTCATTGCTCACAGAGATAATTCTAAGGTGCAATTGCTATATTCAATACATGCCTCAATTAGCGATATCTGTTAGCGATTTAAGCAAGAAATATGAGACCGGCTTTGCCGTCTCACATACCAATTTTCAAGTCCCCGCAGGAACGATCTGTGGTTTTGTTGGTCCAAATGGCGCCGGCAAGACAACAACTATCCGCATGCTCCTGGGCCTGATCTCACCAACAGGTGGAACCGGTCGCATCTTGGGCGAACCAATTACATCTCCCGAAAAATACCTTTCGCAGGTTGGCGCGATGATCGAAGGCCCAGCTTTCTATCCCGCACTTTCTGGCGCAGAAAATTTGAAAGTCCTAGCAACGCTTGGTGGATTTCCCCTTGAGCGCGTAGATCAATTACTCGAACAAGTTGGTTTAGCCGAGCGCGGTAAATCAAAGTACAAGACATATTCGCTCGGAATGAAACAACGCCTCGGAATCGCAGCGGCGTTACTTCCTAATCCAAAATTGTTGATCCTCGATGAACCAACAAACGGTTTGGATCCAGAAGGAATTCAAGAAATCCGCCAACTGCTTCGCAACCTTGCCGATAGCGGAACAACTGTTTTCGTTTCTTCGCATTTACTTTCAGAACTAGAAATCATCAGCGAGTACTTGGTGATGTTGCGTAAGGGCGAAGTTGTATTTGCCGGACCTATGCAAGATCTCTTTGATGCGCAACAACCCTTTATGTTGGTTAAGACTGAACACAAGGATGATCTTGCAAAAATAATTGCGATCGCCGAAAGCGCCGGACATAAAGCCCACATCCGTGACGGCGTGGCCCATATCGAAGGTCCATCCGAATGGGCAGGAGTGCTAAATAAATTGGCCTTTGAAGCCGGCATATTGCTAACCCAGCTTTCGCCACAACTACCTAACTTGGAAGAAACCTTCTTTGAAATGACAGGAGATCAGAAATGATCGGCAGCTTGCTTCGGATCTTCTTTGCAGAATGGCGCAAGTTACGTCGCCCGACGCTGCTTTTGGGCACTTTAGGCGCAGTTGCTTTCTTTAGCGTCCTTGTCTCGTCGCTTCTCTTCTTATTGCTTGACTCACCACAAGGCAATGGCGATCGCGGTGTGCGAATTACTCGCGAAATGTTGGCGCTCACTAGCGGATCAACACAGGCTTTCACCAGCATCGGCAATCTGCTCGGGATCATTGCCCTGTGTGTATTTGCGGCGCAAACTGCTCAGGAATACTCACTCGGAACTTTGCGTAACCTCTTAGTTCGCCAGCCAGGACGTATTCGTTTGCTCCTCGGAAAACTGGCGTCTATGAAAGCTTTTGCAATGATCATGACTCTGGTCGGCGCAGTGATTTCAATCGGAGTTTCATACGTTCTCGCAGGTACCAAAGATGTCAGCACCACGCTCTGGTTTAACAGTGATGGTCGTATCGAAATCGCAAAAACACTTCTAAACGTTTTCATCTCGATTCTTGGCTTCGGCATTATCGGAATGGTTTTAGGAATTCTCTTCCGTTCACCGATTAGCTCAATATCACTTGGCGTGCTTTGGTTGTTAATCGTCGAAAACATTGTCGGAGCTGTTAAATCGAGCACCTTGGAATGGTTACCGGGAAGCCAGTTAGCGACAGTTGCTGCAGGTGGAACAGAAACCATTAGCTATACGCACGCACTTTCGCTTTCTGGGATTTACGTGGGAATCGCATTGCTAATCGCCACTGTGCTCTTTACAAAACGAGATGTAGCCAACTAACGACACTC
>JAXITH010000020.1:0-8358 GCA_034680185.1 Candidatus Planktophila sp. | reverse complement strand
CGACCGTAGGCAGGTCCGCGATCAAAGTAAATTTCAGAACATGGACCACATGGTCCTGGTACGCCCATCGACCAAAAGTTATCGGCCATATCGCGTCGTTGGATGCGCTCTTTTGGAACGCCAATCTTCTTATGCCAAATGTCGGCTGCTTCATCATCAGTTAGATAGACGGTTACCCACAACTTATCTTCCGGAAAACCATAACCTCCGTCAGAAATTGGACGGGTTAGAAGATCCCAAGCCAGTGCTATCGCACCCTCTTTGAAGTAATCACCGAAAGAGAAATTTCCGCACATTTGGAAGAAAGAAGCGTGACGAGTTGTTTTACCGACTTCATCAATATCTAAAGTACGAACGCATTTTTGTACGGAAGTAGCACGTTTGAAAGGTGGCGTGACTTCACCCAAAAAATAGGGCTTGAATGGCACCATTCCGGCGTTAACGAGCAGAAGATTTGGATCATCTGCGATCAACGATGCCGAAGGGACTACTGTATGGGTCAAGCCTTCGCGATTACCACTTTCGAAAAAGCGCAGCCAACGTGAACGTATCTCTGCTGATTCCACTTTTCGAGATCACTCAGCCTTCTTCTTTTTCTTAGAACGAGACTTGCTCATTCCGGCCGCGCTAATTAACGCGCCAGCTACTTTGACTGCTGGGCCACTCTTATCCATAAACCCTGTGGTTGCATCAGCAACTTTTGTGGTTACATCTTCTACATTCTTGGTTATTCGCGCAAAACTTTCGAGTGGGCTATTTACCAACTCAACGGTGCGTGTTGATTCGTGAATTAGTGGAGCTGCCTCATCGGTAAGCGATTTCAAGGAGACGCGAGCCTCATCAATTAGGCGCCCTATTCGAATGACCGCATACGAAACAGCAATGGCAATAACTAAAAGGGAGCAGGCAGCGATAATGGTTGCAACTCCACCAGGACCAGTGACCATTTCCAGCCTTCCTTTCGCTAAGTTAAATCGAATTGCGAACCCTATTCGCGTAAAGCCTACCTGAGTGGGTGCTTACTTCTTAGGTTCGGCCCAGTCGATTCCGCTCTCTTTACGTTGAGCTGGAGTAATCGGAGTGGGAGCACCGGTTAGTGGATCTCCCCCGCTGGCAGTCTTTGGGAAAGCGATTACTTCACGGATCGAATCACTGCCGGTCAAAAGTGCACAGACGCGGTCGAGACCAAGGGCGATTCCACCATGAGGAGGTGGACCGTAGTTGAATGCTTCGAGTAAGAAGCCAAACTTACTGGCCGCTTCTTCATCACTAAGGCCAATTACGCTAAAGACATCTTTTTGAATCTGTCGATCATGGATACGAATCGAACCACCACCGAGTTCGGTTCCGTTAAGGACGATGTCATATGCATAAGCCAAAGCGTTCGCCGGATCGGCTGAGAAAGATTTAGCGAACTCTGGTTTTGGACCGGTAAATGGGTGGTGAACTGCCGTCCAACCGCCATTATCAGTTGGCTCAAACATTGGCGCATCTACGACCCAGAGAAATTCCCAAGCGCCATCTGTAATGAGATTGCAACGCTTTCCAATTTCAAGTCTTACCGCTCCGAGTAGTGAGAGAGAAGCCGAACGTTCGCCTGCTGCGAAGAAGATTGCATCTCCTGGTTTCGCACCGGCGGCGGCAACGATTCCTGCCGTTTCCTTCTCGGAAATATTTTTAGAAACTGGACCACCGAGGGTGCCATCTTCATTTACAAGAATGTATGCCAAACCTTTTGCTCCGCGCGCCTTTGCCCAGTCTTGCCAAGCATCTAACTCGCGACGCGGCGATGTTGCTCCGCCAGGCATAACTACGCTACCGACATAAGGAGCCTGGAAAACGCGGAACTCGGTCTCTTTAAAGAAATCTGTCTGTTCAACGAGTTGCAAACCAAATCGAAGATCTGGTTTATCTGAACCATAATTCTGCATCGCATCGGCATAAGTCATATGGCGAATCGGTGTCGGAATATCGTAGCCAACCGCTTCTTTCCAGATCTTTACGAGCAACTTTTCAGCAACTGCCAAAATATCTGCTTGATCGATAAAGGACATTTCAATATCAAGTTGGGTGAACTCAGGCTGACGGTCGGCACGGAAATCTTCATCTCGGAAGCAGCGTGCAATTTGGTAGTAACGCTCCATACCGGCGACCATTAAAAGTTGCTTAAAGAGCTGTGGTGATTGAGGAAGGGCATACCAACTTCCCGGTTGCAGACGTACTGGAACCAAGAAGTCGCGCGCTCCTTCAGGAGTGCTGCGAGTTAAGTACGGAGTTTCGATCTCCAGGAAATCTAGATCTTCCATGACACGACGAATTGTTGAAGTAACCTTTGAACGCAGACGCATATTCGCGGCTGGCTTTTCACGACGTAGATCCAAATAGCGATACTTAAGTCGAACTTCTTCCGAAATTTCTGAATCATTTCCGCTATCGACAGGAAATGGCAGGGCAGCGCTTTCGCTCAGAACAGCGATGTCATCGCCCATAACTTCAATTGCACCTGTTGGGTTGGAGGTGTTTGCATTTCCTTCGGGACGAAGAACAACTTCACCTTTAATCTGCAAACACCATTCAGCGCGTAATGAGCCTGCTAGCGCTTCATCACGGATAACAACCTGAACCGAACCTGTTGCATCACGTAGATCGATGAAGGCAACGCCACCGTGGTCACGACGACGGGCAACCCATCCAGCCAGGCTTACCGTCTGACCAGCATGGCTAGCGCGTAGGGCACCAGCATCGTGTGTACGTAACATCAAAAGCCGCCTTTAAAAGTAGTAGAGGTACTTAGATCTCAGAGATCTTCAAGAAGAGCGCTCTGCAATTGCTCAATCTTAACCGATCTAGTTGATCCATCCTTCATTCGCTTGAGCTCCACGGTTCCTGAGGCCAGTTCGCTATCGCCTAAAACAATTACATAGGCAGATCCGCTCTTATCGGCAGCCTTCATCGCTCCCTTTAGTGCGCGATCTCCGAATGCGATCTCGGTGCGAATGCCTGCATTACGTAGGTCTGCTGCAATCGAAAGGGCTGGTCCTTTTTGGTTCTCGCCAAGTGGAATGATAAATAAGTCTGAAGAAAATTGGTTTTCGACTAACACCCCTTCAGCCATCGCAGCGAGAAGCGCACGATCCACACCTAATCCAAATCCGATTCCGGAGAGCGCTTGTCCGCCAAGAATTTCCATTAAACCGTCGTATCGTCCACCGCCACCGATTCCGGATTGCGCGCCGAGACCTTCATGAATGAATTCAAAAGTGGTGCCTGTGTAGTAATCCAAACCACGAACCATGCGCGGGTTGACCACATATTTGATTCCAAGCGAATCTAGATAACCCTTAACCTGTTTGAAATTCTCGGCTGATTCGGCAGAGAGATAATCAAGTAGCAGTGGCGCCTTTGCCATCGCTTCTTTCATTTCAGGACGTTTGTCATCAAATAAACGAAGCGGGTTTATAGCAGCGCGAGCTGCAGTTGCATCGTCGAGATCGAGTTTCGCAATGTAAGAAAGCAAATCCACGCGATGAGCAGCTCGCGATTGAGCGTCTCCAAGTGAAGTTATCTCTAGACGGTAGTTCTTAAGTCCCAGCGATTTGAAACCTTTATCGGCGATGGATATAACTTCAGCATCGATCGCTGGATCATCTAAACCAATTGCTTCAATTCCGACTTGATAGAACTGGCGATAGCGGCCTGCTTGTGGGCGCTCTGCGCGGAAAAACGCACCCGAGTACCAAACTTTTACAGGAAGTTGTCCACGATCTAAACCTTTTTCAATTACCGCACGCATCACACCAGCGGTGCCTTCGGGTCGCAAAGTAATTGAACGACCGCCACGATCTTCAAATGTGTACATCTCTTTAGATACAACATCAGTTGATTCGCCAACGCCACGAGAAAAGAGCGAGGTGTCTTCAAATACTGGAAGTTCCATTAACTGGTAACCGGCTAATTTCGCAGGAGCGATCAGCGTTTCGCGCACCCACTCAAAGGCAGCCGAAAGTGGCGGGGCGTATTCGCTTACCCCTTTAGGCGCTTGGATCTTCTCGTACTTCATGGACGTAATTCTTTCAGATATGGATTATTTTTTCGCTCGAATTTAATTGTGGTCTCTGGACCGTGTCCCGGCAGTACTCGCAAGTCATCGTTTAAAGGAAGAACTCGGGTCTTTAAAGTCTTCTGCATCGCATCATGAGAACCCGATGGTAAATCAGTTCGACCGATCGATCCCGCAAAAAGAACATCGCCGGTAATTAAAAGTTCGTCATTGATCGTAAACATGGTGCTCCCCCGTGTATGTCCTGGAGCATGAATCGCGGTGATTTTCACATCAAGAAGCTCAATTTCATCTCCATGACGCAAATTCTTTACCTCGTTTGGTTCTTCGAATTTCATGGCATCTAACGTTCTGATGAATTCGGCGCCGTGGGCTCCTTGTGGTTTTAAAAGTAGATCGCGATCTTCAGTATGAATGTAGGAAGCGATTCCATATCCATCGGCTAGTGGCTTGACTGAAAAAGTATGGTCTAGATGTCCGTGAGTAATTAGCGCGGCAACTGGTTTCAGACCATGTTCGGCTACTAGAGCTTCAATTTCGTGAGATATATCGGGCATACCCGGATCCACGATGATGCATTCCTGGCCAGGGCCTGCTGCGATCACCCAACAGTTAGTGGCAAACATAGGGGCCACAAAGGAGGTAACCAGCATCGCTTCACCCCTATATCTCTCGCGCAAATAAGCGCAAACTTTCCCCGATAAGTAAGACAGGGTACCTTTTATCTCCGCAAGACCTCATCTGCACACTCAAACAACGAAGGCGAAATCGCCGACGCGCTGAAAGGGAAAACTATGACCGAGCAAATCAATCCAGGATCAATCAACATCACACCAGCTAACGCAAGTGCCGCATCTGCACTAATTGGTGATCCATCTAAGTTCGGTCGAGTCGCAGAAGATGGCACAGTTTATGTACGCACGCCAGAAGGCGAAAAGGCGGTCGGTTCTTATCCCGGCAAGACAGCTGAAGAAGCTCTCCAATATTTCGTTAGAAAATTTGAAGCCTTAGCATCTGAAGTCGCGCTCACGGCTGCGCGAATCACAAGTGGTGCGATGGTTCCAGATGATGCTTATGAAGCGGTAAAGAAGTTACGCCAACAAGTTCGTGAGTTAAACGGCGTAGGCGATCTCGCAGCGCTTGCCCTATCTGTCGAACAGATTGAGCCACTTATCGAAGGCCATCGTGAAGCCTATGAAGCGAAGAAAGTTGCAGAAGCTGCTGCAAAAGCCGCTCGTCGCGAACAAGTACTTGTTGAAAAAGAGAAAATCGTTGCCGAAGCCGAGTCTCTTGCGCTATCTGAAAATTGGAAAGTCACCGGCGATCGCCTAAAGACCCTTCTTGAAGAATGGAAATCTGCTCCACGTTTAGATAAGAAGGCAGATGCTGATCTATGGAAGCGCTTCTCGGCCTCTCGCAATAAATTCGATAAGCGCCGTCGCACCCACTTTGCAACTTTGGAAGAGACGACCGCAAAGGTTTCTGCCACAAAGAAGGCGCTAGTTGAACAAGCAGCTTCACTGGCGAAATCGACTGATTGGGTCGCAACTGCCCGAGCGTTTAAATCTCTTATGGATCAATGGAAGGCCGCCGGACGTGGCAAGCCAAGTGAAGATGGAAAACTTTGGGCCAAGTTCAAAGCATCCCAAGATCAATTCTTCACCGCCAAGAACGCTGATCTAGAAAAGCGTGAAGTTTCGATGGTTGCAAACCTAGCCAAGCGCGAAGAGTTGATTGTACAAATTGAAGCTCTCGTTCCTTTCACTGATGTAAAAGCTGCTAAGAACTCATTCCGCGAACTCGCTCGCTCATGGGAAAAGATCGGAATTACCCATCGCGATAAGCGTGCAGCACTAGATGCTCGCGTGGCCAAGGTTGAAGAAGAAATCAAAGCTGCTGAGGCTGAGATCTGGCGAAAGACAGATCCTGCTGCAAAGGCGCGCGCTGCCGATGTCGTAAAGCAGTTAGCGGATTCAATCGCGAATTACGAAAAGATTGCTGCGAAATCATCTGCCGCCGGTAACGCTAAGAAGGCGCAAGAGGCGCTTGATTCCGCTGCTGCTCGAAAAGTTTGGCTCGCTGAGGCTGAGAAGTCTCTAGCCGAGTTCAACTAATTAACTAATTACGATAAACGTCGTAAACGCCTTCAACGGCGCGAACGGCTGCCAATACCGAATCTAAATGGGTGGCATCTGCCATTTCAAAGGTGAACTTTGAGATTGCAGTTCGATCTTTAGAGGTATTAACCGCAGCGCTCAAAATATTTACATGTTGCTCTGAAAGCGCACGAGTCACATCAGCTAATAGTCTGGCTCTATCCAAGGCTTCAACTTGGATATTAACTAAGAAGACGCTGCCGGCTCCATCTAGCCAGCGCACCTTTGCGATTCGCTCACCTTGGTTTAGCTGTAAATCCCCCGCATTAATACAATCTTCTCGGTGAACTGAAATTCCGCTTCCTTTGGTGATGAATCCAATGATCGCATCGCCAGGAACTGGCGTACAGCAGCGCGCAAGTTTTACGAGTACATCTCCCACGCCTTCAACTTCAATTGCGCTGCTTGAGCGACGAATCGCATGTGATCCAGTTGGAATAGCCTCGATAGTTGGTTCAGGATGTGAATCCTCAACTCCAAGAGCAACAACCAACTTATCAATTATTGAAGCCGCCGATACATGTCCATCACCTACAGCGCTGTACAGCGCTGATATATCGGGGTAACGAAGTTCATGTGCTAACTCAAGCAAGGAATGGCCAGCAAAGATCTTCTGTAATGGAAGCCCTGCTTTACGCATCTGTCGTGCAATGGATTCGCGGCCAGCGTCTATCGCTTCCTCACGACGTTCCTTGCTGAAGTGAGCTTTGATCTTAGATCGAGCGCGAGGTGACTTAACAAAATTCAACCAATCGCGAGAAGGGCCTGCGTTCTCGCTCTTATTGGTAACAATTTCTACGACATCGCCGTTAACCAGGCGTGTTTCTAGTGGAACCAAACGACCATTTACCTTTGCGCCTGCGCAACGACTTCCAACATCTGTGTGGACGGAATAAGCAAAATCAACTGGCGTTGATCCACCCGGAAGAGCAATCACGCTCCCCTTCGGAGTAAAGACGAATACTTCAGGGCTGCCCAAATCAAAACGCAACGCCTCTAAGAATTCAGATGGGTCTTCGGTCTCTTTCTGCCATTCATGAAGTTGGCGTAGCCAGAGCATTTCAGGTGAAGAGGAATTGGATTCGCTTCCCTGCTTATATTTCCAGTGCGCCGCAATACCGAATTCAGCCCGTGAATGCATTTCGAATGTACGAATCTGAATCTCAATCGCTTTCCCATTCGGGCCAATTACTGTTGTGTGAAGTGATTGATAAAGATTGAACTTCGGCATTGCAATGTAATCCTTAAAGCGACCTGGCACCGGCGACCAACGTGCGTGGATCGAGCCCAACACTGCGTAGCAATCTTTTACGTCATTAACCAGTACGCGTATGCCGACAAGGTCATAAATATCGTTGAAGTCGCGACCACGCACAACCATCTTCTGGTAGACACTGAAATAGTGTTTCTTTCTACCCGTCACCGTAGCTGCAATCGAATCCTTGGCCAAATCACCTTCAACTGCATCAATTACTTCTTGGGTTAACGCATCTCGTGAAGGAGAACGTTCGGCCACTAATCGAGAAATCTCTTCAAACTTCTTTGGTTCTAGTACTTCAAAAGAGAGATCTTCGAGTTCCCATTTAATGGCATTCATACCCAGGCGATGGGCCAGAGGGGCGTAAATATCTAAAGTCTCTCGCGCCTTGCGCTCAGCGCTTTCCGAACTTACAAACTTCCAAGTTCGAGCGTTATGTAAGCGATCTGCCAGTTTGATAACAAGCACGCGAATATCTCGCGACATTGCGACGATCATCTTGCGCACGGTCTCAGCCTCAGCCGTTGGACCGTAAGTCAATTTATCTAACTTAGTAACGCCATCGACCAAATTTGCGATTTCATCGCCGAAATCATTGCGCAGTTGTACAAGCGAATAAGGCGTATCTTCAACTGTGTCATGTAGCAGCGACGCGATTATCGTTGTGTCGTTTAAACCGAGTTCAGCCAATATCTGCGAGACCGCAACCGGGTGAGTTATGTACTCCTCACCGGATTTACGGAATTGACCTTGGTGAGCGTCCTTAGCAACTTCAAAAGCGCGCTCGACATCAGCGAGCCGACTCGATGGATGGCTCTCTTTGAGCGTTGCGATTAGTGGTGCAACAAGAGCGTTCAAAGAGTTAGGCCTTACTTATTGCCTTT
>JAXITH010000019.1:0-8593 GCA_034680185.1 Candidatus Planktophila sp. | reverse complement strand
CGAGCGAGCAAGTGCACGCGAAACCGCTGCTCGAGTTGCACTCGGTGCAGTTGCTAGAGCGTTCCTACAACAGAGCGTTGGCATAACAATCCTTAGCCATGTTGTTTCAATTGGCGCAGCGCGTATCCCGGAAGGCACGAAATTACCTACTGAAAAAGATATGGATCGTATTGATAGCGACCCAGTTCGTTGTGCAGATCCTGCCACCAGCGCAAAGATGATCGCGGAAATTGAGTCTGCTCATTCAGATGGCGACACTCTTGGTGGCGTATGCGAAGTCTTGGCCTACAACCTTCCGCCAGGACTTGGTTCTCACGTTCATTGGGATCGTCGCTTGGACGCGCGTCTTGCTGCAGCGATGATGGGAATCCAAGCGATCAAAGGCGTTGAAATCGGCGACGGTTTTCTAACTGCAACGCGTCGCGGTTCTGTTGCCCACGATGAAATTGAACGCGGTAACGATGGCTTGATTAAGCGTCGCACTGATCGCGCCGGAGGAACGGAAGGCGGAATGTCTAACGGGGAAATTCTCCGAGTTAGCGTTGCCATGAAGCCAATTTCAACTGTTCCAAAAGCCCTTGACACTATCGATGTTAAAACAGGTGAAGCTGCGAAAGCGATTAATCAACGATCCGATGTATGTGCCGTTCCAGCAGCGGGCGTCGTTGCAGAAGCAATGGCGGCGCTAGTTTTAGCCGAAGCGGTACTTGAAAAGTTCGGTGGCGATAGCGTTACTGAAACGCGACGTAACTTTGAAAACTATATGAGCAACCTACGTTTTAAGTAGGCGCCATGAATCAATCCAGATCTAGTTCATACATCCTGATTGGTCCACCAGGTTCAGGTAAATCAACAATAGGTAAAGCGCTGGCTAAGTCACTTGGATTGGCCTTCGCCGATACCGACGCACTCATTGAAGCCGAAGTCGGAACCCCGATTTCGCAAATCTTTATCGATCAAGGTGAACCTTGGTTTAGAGAAGTTGAAGCACGAATAGTTTCTCGTGAAATATCTGCAATAGCCGGTGTTCTCTCACTGGGTGGAGGAGCGCCTTTATCTGAACCAGCGCAGAAAGCGATTCAAGATTCTGATGCCAATATTATCTATCTGGATATTTCACTCTCAGCGGCAGCGCCGCGAGTTGGCTTCAATCGTGATCGCCCACTTCTTCTTAACAACCCTCGTGCTGCTTGGCAAGCTTTGATGGAAAAGCGCCGCCCAATCTATCTTTCACTTGCAACACAGGTTGTTCTCGTAGATAACCTTTCGCCGAAAGAGATCGTTGAGGTAATAATCAGCGGTAAAGAAGTAACCGTCGATAAGATTGAGCCATGAGCGTTATTGAGGTTCAGGCCGAACATAAGTACTCGGTCGAGGTTGGCGTCGAATGGTTGACCGCTCTGCAGTTAGCATCTCAAAATCGCCAACGAGTTGCTCTCATCATCTCGGAGTTATTTGCAGATCGAATTAGGGATATTGATCTGGGCGAGAGTGAAGTATTTATTTTTACGATCGGTGATGGAGAAGCAGGAAAAAGCACGCAGACGCTACTTAAGATTTGGGATTGGTTGGGAGCTGGCGGGTTTACGCGAAGCGATCTAATTGTAGGAATTGGCGGGGGAGCAGTAACTGACTTTGCGGGTTTTGCTGCAGCGACATGGTTACGTGGTTTAGATTGGATTGCGATTCCGACTACCGTTGCGGGAGCGGTAGATGCTGCGATTGGTGGAAAGACTGCAGTTAATAGCGACTACGGTAAGAATTTAATCGGTTCGTTCCATAGCCCTAAAGGTGTGATCATTGATCTAAATTGGTTAACAACTCTTTCGGATCGAGATTTCGCAGCGGGATTAGCCGAAGTTGTTAAAGCTGGTTTTATTGCGGATGCGAAGATTCTTGAATTAATCCGCGGTAAAGATATTGGTTCCATCCGCTCAAATACTGATCTAGTTCAAGAACTTGTCGAGCGTTCCGTGAAAGTTAAAGCCGATGTCGTTTCAGTTGATTTCAAAGAGTCTTTTGCTAGAGAAGCGCTTAACTACGGCCACACTTTGGGGCACGCAGTTGAACTCGATTGCCACTACGAACTACGCCATGGTGAGTGCGTTTCAATCGGAATGGCATTTATGGCACAACTGCAAGTAGATCTGGGCCTAATATCGAAAGAGTTGGCTGATGATCATCTGAAAATTCTAACCAATCTAAACCTGCCTACGAAATATAAGCGGGAAAGTTGGCCAAAGTTGCTTGCACATATGTCGGTCGATAAGAAAGCCCGCGGAAAGACCCTGCGGTTCGTTACCATTAGCCAGATAGGTAAGACAGATCGTCTAGAAAACCCTGACCCACAGATTCTTTACACAGCATTTGAAAAGGTGAGCTCATGAACGTCTTGGTAATTAACGGACCAAATCTGGCACGTTTAGATATTCGCGACTCAGCAATTTATGGCGATATGACTTATCCGCAACTTGTGGCGCACATCAAGGAAGCTGCTGATACTCAAGGTTTTGCAGCAGATGTTCGACAGAGCGATGATGAGGCCACGATTATTTCGTGGCTCCACGAGGCGGCAGATAAGAAATTACCTGTGATCATCAATCCGGCAGCATTCACACATTATTCGTATGCCATCCGCGATGCTGTCGAGTTGGTAAAAACGCCCGTAATTGAAGTTCATTTATCGAACCCGCTTGCGCGCGAAGAGTTTCGTCACACCTCTGTTATCTCGGGTGTAGCCAACGGAACTATCGGTGGATTCGGTCCAAATTCGTATGTTCTAGCGCTGATCGCGTTGAAGGCTCTACTCGCCTAAAAGGTCAGGTAAACTTGCGCCATCGCCTTCGAAGATCGAAGGGCAACCGAGCAAGACCTAAGTCACTTTGTTTCGCTATTGGTTGAATTTAGAACGTCGGACGACGTGAACTGGAGTTTCTCGTGGCAACAACTAATGATCTAAAAAATGGCATGACTCTTGATATTGAAGGTCAGCTATGGACTGTCGTTGAATTCCAGCATGTGAAGCCAGGTAAAGGTCCAGCATTCGTTCGTACCAAGTTAAAGCAAGTTATGACTGGCAAAGTTGTAGATAAGACTTTCAACGCCGGCGTAAAAGTAGAAGTCGCTATCCTTGAAAAGCGCGAAATGAACTTCCTGTACAAGGAAGGCGATGACTTCGTATTTATGGACAATAAGACTTTTGATCAAATGAATATCTCTGATGCCGTGGTTGGCGAATCAGCAAAGTACATGTTGGAAAACACGGAGGCAATTGTTGCGATCCACGAAAACAACCCTCTTTACATCGAACTTCCCGCCTCAGTAACGCTCACTGTTACATACACAGAGCCAGGCTTGCAGGGCGATCGCTCTTCAGGTGGAACAAAGCCAGCAACTGTTGAAACTGGAATTGAAATTCAAGTTCCGCTCTTTATTAAGCAAGACGAGAAAGTCTTGGTTGATACTCGCGACGGGTCATACCTGGGTCGCGCTAACTAGTGTCAGCTCGCAGTAAGGCTCGCAAGCAAACCCTCGACATTCTCTACGAGGCAGATATTCGGGGGACACAACCTCTAGATATTTTGACTTCTCGTGATGTAACCGAAGAAGGTCCTGATGCGCGCCCAATTCGCGAGTACACACGCGAATTAATTACTGGTGTAACCGAACATCGCCGCAAGATCGATGAACTGATCGCAACTTATGCTCAAGGTTGGGATATGGATCGTCTTCCGGCCGTTGACCGAAATATTATGAGACTTGCGCTCTTTGAAATCCTTTGGAGTGAAGGTCTTGCAGATGCCGTTGCGATCGATGAAGCTTTGACCTTAGCCAAGGAGCTCTCGACGGATGAATCTGCTGGCTACATACACGGAGTTCTTGGCCGCATCGCTTCAATTAAGGATGGCTTGGCCCTCTAAGCAATACCTTGCAGTCGGTCAATCGTTGGAACAAATCATCTTCACTCGCATTTAGTAACAGCGATAATTGTTCAAAATCACTCTTTCTAATTGTTAGAACTTCTCCATTCCAGTCCCGCCTGCGCATCGCCAGAGCCTTTAGATATCTAGAAATATGTTGGGTTTCCGTCGGGCTATCGATACTCAAGATCGCGGCGATTCTGCGCAGATCAAAGACAAGAGAGGTTCTTTGGCCATGTGGCTCATCTGTATTTTGTGAAATGAGTTCAGTTACGGGAATTTCGAATAGGTTGGCGATCTCGATAGTGCGCGACAATGAAATCGCCCGACTTCCACGTTCGTAAGATCCCATCACCACGGCTTTGATCCGCCCATGCGATAAACGCTCAATATCGTGAAGGGTTAATCCGCGGGACTTTCGAAGTCGGCGGATCCGCTGGCTCACACTCGCCGGCGTTGGTTGAATAAATGCTGGATCGCTCTTGGATTGGCTCATGCCGCAAGGTAGATCATTGGAGCGAGGACCTTTCGTGGCTATCCACAGGCACTTGGATTTTCGGTGTAACATCAGCCAACATCCTTTAACGACCCGTCCTGCGAGGCGGGGAAGGAGATTTACGATGAGCCTTGCCCTGCCTGCGCCAGATATTACGCGCGCTATTACCCGCATCTCCCATGAAATTCTGGAACGCAACTCTGGTTCCGAATCGATAACTCTGCTTGGAATCCCTACTCGCGGCGCACATTTAGCTAAGCGGATTGCCGAGATAATCGAAGGTATCGAGAAGGTTTCTGTTCAAGTTGGAACTTTGGATATAACTCTGCACCGTGATGATCTGCGGATGCGCCCACCTCGCGCCTTGATGCCGACACTTATTCCTCCTCTCGGAGTTGAAGGTCGTAACGTCATTCTGATCGATGATGTCTTATTTTCAGGACGCACAATTCGCGCCGCTCTTGATGCCCTCGGTGAAATTGGTCGTCCCAAGAGCGTTCAGTTGGCGGTATTGGTAGATCGCGGACATCGAGAACTGCCTATTCGCGCCGATTTTGTTGGGAAGAATCTGCCAACATCGATTGACCAAAGCGTAGTGGTTCATCTAACCGAACTAGATGGCACTGACGAAGTTCTGATTGAAGGTGGTGCAAAGTGAAGCATCTCTTATCTATTAACGATATTTCTAAGGCCGAAGCGATCGCCATCCTTGATACTGCCCAGGAGTTGGCACGGGTCAGCGATGGACCAATGAAGAAACTTCCTACGCTTCGCGGTCGCACGATCGTTAATCTCTTTGCTGAAGATTCCACCAGAACTCGTATCTCTTTCGAGGCTGCAGCTAAGCGTTTATCCGCAGATGTAATTAACTTCTCTGCCAAGGGATCAAGTATCAGCAAGGGTGAATCTCTAAAAGATACCGCGCAGACATTGCAGGCGATGGGCGCCGATGCGGTGATCATTCGCCACGGTGCATCTGGGGCAGCGCAACGTTTGGCAGATTCAAAGTGGATGTCTGGCGCGGTAATTAACGCCGGAGATGGAACACATGAACATCCGAGCCAAGCGCTTTTAGATGCATTTACTATCCGTAAACATCTTGCCAAATCGGCAGAGGATTTAACGGGTTTGAAGATAGTAATCGTTGGGGATGTACTTCATTCACGTGTAGCGCGTTCTAATGTGCTCTTATTGGCTAAATTGGGCGCCGATGTAACTTTGGTAGCGCCACCAACTCTCCTGCCTGTTGGAGTAGAAAGTTGGCCGTGCAAAGTTTCATACGATTTAGACTCTGCACTCGTTGGCGCTGATGCAGTGATGATGCTGCGGATCCAACTAGAAAGAATGTCCGAGATGTTCTTCCCAAATGCACGTGAATATTCAAGGTACTTCGGTCTAAATGGTGATCGCGTGAAAGCACTCAAACCTTCAACTCTGGTGATGCATCCAGGTCCTATGAATCGTGGCCTAGAAATTACCGCTGACGCCGCAGATGGAGCGCGCTCTGTAATTGTTGAACAAGTTTCTAATGGAGTAAGCGTAAGAATGGCGATTTTATATATGTTGTTAGCGGGTGCCCCAGAAGGTGAAATAGCGGGCGTAAGTAGCGGAACAGGAGTTTTGGCATGAGCGTTGTAAATTCAAACTTCCTTCTAACTGGAGTTACTCTTCCTGACGGATCTGAATCAGATATTCATATCGCAAATGGCGTTATCAAAGCGATTGGAAAGTCGTTATCTAAGAACGCAGATGATCAGGTTGTTGATTTCAAAGGATCAGTTGTTCTTCCAGGTTTAGTTGATCTGCATACCCATCTTCGCGAGCCAGGAAAAGAAGATGCCGAAACCGTTCTGTCGGGTTCGATGGCTGCGGCAAAAGGTGGCTTCGTTGCAATCTCAGCGATGGCTAATACCTCACCCGTTGCAGATACCGCCGGTGTCGTCGAGCAAGTTTTCGCACTTGGTCAAAGCGCAGGTTTCGCCGATGTATTTCCGATCGGTGCTGTCACCCAAGGCTTAAATGGTGAAGCGCTCTCTGAGATTGGCGCAATGGCTGATTCCAATGCGCGCGTTAGAGTCTTTAGCGATGACGGTAGTTGCGTGCACGATCCTTTGGTTATGCGTCGCGCCCTTGAATATGTAAAGAAGTTTGGGGGAGTAATCGCCCAGCATGCGCAAGAGCCAACCTTGACTCGTGGTGCGCAGATGAACGAAGGTGAAATTTCTTCTCGCCTAGGGTTAAAAGGTTGGCCGGCGGTTGCCGAAGAGGCGATTATTGCGCGAGATGTGCTTCTTGCAGATCACGTTCAATCTCGTCTGCATATTTGCCACTTAACTACAGCTGGGGGAGTAGAAATTATTCGTTGGGCAAAGGCGAGAGGCATTGATGTAACCGCAGAAGTAACTCCACATCACCTGTTACTCACCGATGAATTAGCAAATAGTTATGATCCGATTTTCAAAGTTAATCCGCCTCTTCGCACGCAACGCGATGTTGAGGCGCTACGTGAAGGTTTAGCTGACGGCACGATTGATATTGTCGCAACCGATCACGCACCACATCCGGCCGAAACAAAAGAATGCGAATGGCAAGAAGCGGCATTCGGAATGCTCGGTTTAGAGAGCGCACTTTCGATCGTTAATCAGACGATGGTTCAAACGGGACTTCTCAACTGGGAGGGCGTTGCCGATCGAATGAGTTACGCCCCGGCGCGTATCGGACGTTATGCGGAGCATGGGCAGAAGATCGCAGTTGGCGCTCCTGCACATTTAACTGTGATTAACCCGACCCAGACTTACCGCGTGGATCGTGACCTAGTTGCCTCCCGAAGCCGAAATACTCCCTTCCATGGGATGGAGCTCACCGGAGTTGTCCAAGGAACTTTCTTCCGAGGCTTGCCAACTTATCTTGCGGGCAAACTAACATCCATACATGACCACGTCACAGAAAAGAATGGAGGTATTGCATTGTGAATATAGTGAATAAGGCATACCTCGTTTTAGACGATGGACGAATTTTCGAAGGCAAGTCATGGGCCGCCGCAGGCCGAACATTTGGCGAAGCGGTTTTTCAAACAGGCATGACCGGCTACCAAGAAACTTTGACCGATCCGAGTTATCACCGCCAAGTTGTTGTAATGACCGCTCCGCACATTGGAAATACCGGCGTTAACTCGTTCGACAACGAGTCGAAGAAGATTTGGGTTGCTGGCTTCGTGGTTAGAAACCCATCTACCTTGACTAGCAATTGGCGGAGCGAAAATGATCTAGAAGCCGAGCTAATTAGCCAAAATATCGTCGGCATCCAGGGTATCGATACTCGGGCACTGACTCGCCACTTGCGTGATCGTGGTGCGATGCGGGTCGGGATTTTCTCAGGTGAAGATTTAACTAAAGAAGAGATGGTAGTTGAAGTTCGAAAGACATCTCAGATGAGCGGTGCCTACCTCAGCGAGGACGTCTCAACTAAAGAGGCTTATGTAGTTCCTGCTATTGGCGAAAAGAAGTTCACTGTCGCGGCGATTGATCTCGGAATCAAAGGCGCAACACCACGCGCACTTGCCCAACGTGGAGTAGAAGTCCATGTCTTGCCTTATAACGTCACGTTAGAGCAAATTATGGCGATATCTCCTGATGGAGTATTTCTCTCGAATGGACCTGGAGATCCAGCGACCATGAACGAAGCTGTTGATTTGGTTCGAAATATTTTGCTGGAACAAATTCCAATCTTTGGAATTTGCTTTGGTCACCAGATTCTTGGAAGAGCGCTGGGATTTGAAACTTATAAGTTGCAATTCGGTCACCGTGGTATTAATCAACCGGTGCTTGATAAGCGAACTGGCAAAGTTGAAATTACTGCTCACAACCATGGCTTTGCGATTAAAGCCCCAACTGAAGGCACATTCAATACAGTATTCGGTGCTGGTGAAGTGACTCATGTTGGTCTCAACGATGGCGTCGTAGAAGGTTTGCAGTTGCTCGAACGCGGCGCATTTAGCGTTCAGTACCATCCGGAAGCTGCTGCAGGACCCCACGATGCCGCCTACTTATTCGATAGATTCGTGGATTTAATGGTGCAATATCCAAGAGCGAAGGTAGCAATCTAATGCCTCGCGATAATTCGATTAAAAGTGTTCTTGTAATTGGTTCAGGACCAATTGTTATCGGCCAAGCCTGTG
>JAXITH010000018.1:0-9040 GCA_034680185.1 Candidatus Planktophila sp. | reverse complement strand
CTACCGGTTGGAACTCTTTGAAATAGCGTCTCGGTTTTTTCAATCAGGATTGGAATAAGCGATTCCATTCCTTCTGTAACGATGCCTTGGGCAATTCGATCTAATATTTCAAGGGCCGCCGGATGCTTATCTTTTGCGCTTTCTGCGCGTGTTCTAATTGCCTCAGTAAGTAGTAATTCGCGACAAGGAAGTATCGAAAGTTGGCCAACTACTGGGTTGGTAGTTCTTTGTGATGAGACGTCGAAATAGCTTAACTCTTCAATTTCATCACCAAAGAAATCAATACGCACTGGATGTTCAGATAAAGGTAGAAAGAGATCGACGATTCCACCACGTACGGCAAACTCTCCACGCTTTTCGACTAAATCAGTGCGGGTATATGCCAACTGCGTAAGGTGTTCGACTAATGAAGTTAGATCAACTTCACCACCGATCTCTAAAGTTTGAAGTGGCGCGGTCGCCAAATTAGCAATGAAGCGGTGAATCGCGGCACGAATCGGTGCGACAACAATTGGGTTCTCTAAATCATTGCGCTCTAGTGCAGATAACGTAGCTAAACGTCGAGCAACTGTGTCGCTACGTGGACTTAAACGCTCGTGAGGCAGCGTTTCCCAAGCTGGAAATTCGAGAACGTTCGGGTGTAATTCACGAAGTTCGTTGGCGAGATCTTCAGCGCCTCGGCTAGAACTTGTGATGACTAAAAGCGGCTTACTTTGTGCGCGCAGGGCCAACAAGAACGGATAGGTCGGAGCGGGCGAAATAATCTTCGGCGCATCGTTAATACAAGATGCGACGGCAGCATCTGCCCCAAGCATCTGCACTAATGCGCGCATTTGATTAACCCTTTCCAGTATGTGAGAAACGCCGTTGAGCCCCGTTCCCAAAAAGGGAGGGGGCTATATGGAACAAGTCTAACGCGCATATTCACGTATCGAACTCGTGGGTATACCTGAGAGGATATGCCCGTGACACAGAGCCCCGCTAACGCAAACCAGATCGCAAGCGATGATGCTTTGTTGCGTAGCGATGTTCGCAAACTCGGTGATCTCTTAGGTCAATCACTTGTTCGCCAAGAAGGCCAAGAGCTTCTCGATCTCGTCGAATCAGTTCGTAAAGCAGTCCGTGAAGGTGGCGGTATTGAATTACTTGAAAAACTTTCAGTTTCAGATTCAGTGCAGTTGGTGCGCGCATTTAGCACTTACTTCCATTTAGCAAACGTTGCCGAACAAGTTCACCGTGCACGAGTGCTTGCCGAATCCCGCGCTGCTGGCGGATCTTGGTTAAGTCGTGCAGTAGATAAAATTGAAGAAGCGTATAAAGCACAAACTCCTGGTCACACATTTACTCATGGCGATTTAGAACAATGGATTAGTGAACTTATGGTTCGTCCGGTCTTTACCGCGCACCCAACCGAAGCTGCTCGTCGTTCGATTCTTAACAAGTTGGGCGAAGTAGCAAAGTTACTTGATCAAGATTTAAACCCACGTCAGCACGAACGTTTAGCCGAAACGGTTGATCTTCTCTGGCAGACTGATGAACTTCGCTTAGATCGTCCCGAACCGCTCGATGAAGCGATGAACGCCCTGTATTACTTAGATGATCTGGCGCGAAACACTGTTCCTGAAGTTCTAAATGATTTTGCGCGCGAGCTAAAGCGTCTTGATATCGATCTTCCCGTTGAAGCACGTCCACTTACATTCGGTACCTGGATCGGCGGCGATCGTGACGGCAACCCAAATATCACTGCACAAGTAACTGAAGATGCGGTTTCACTGCAGGTTGCTCATGCAATTCGCACGACTATTGCAGCGATGGATCAGTTGCGCCAGATGCTCTCGGTCTCAACTCGAATTACCGGTGCCACACCTGAACTTTCAGCATCAGTTGAGGCTGATTTAAAGAACATTCCAGAGTTTGAGCAACGTTTCTTGCGCCTAAATCAGCAGGAGCCATATCGCTTGAAGGCAACGGCCATCGTGCATCGCTTGGCATTTACTCGTAATCGCCATGCTGAAAACGGTCCACATGTTGCTGGTCGTGACTATGCCAACTCCGCTGAACTAATTGCAGATCTAACTTTGATGCGCGATTCACTCTTTGCTCACCGCGGAGAATTGATTGCAACTGGCTTACTTGAGCGCACGATCCGCAGTATCGCCGCCTTCGGTCTTACCCATGCAACGCTCGATGTGCGCGAACATTCTGATGCTCATCACAATGTACTTAAGCAGTACTTGCCTGAAGGTTATCTAACGCTCTCTCATGAAGATAAGTTTCCGGTTCTAATCAAAGAACTTGCTGCAAAGAACTCTTTCGATCCCGCAAAGCTAGATGCTGCAGGTAAGAAGACTTACGACACCTTTAAAGCAATCGATGAATTGATTGAACGCTTTGGTCCAGAAGTAATCGAGACCTACATCGTTTCCATGACTAAGGGCGCAGACGATTTAATTGCAGCAGCAGTAATCGGAAAAGCAGCTGGCTTAGTTGATCTTGATAAGAAGGTTGCCAAGATTGGTTTTGCACCACTTCTTGAAACTGTTGCAGAACTTCGCGCAGCTGGTGAAATCCTTGAAAAACTCCTCGCTGATCCGACCTACCGCGCAGTTGTTGCACTGCGTGGCGATATCCAAGAGGTAATGCTTGGTTATTCAGATTCGAATAAAGATGCCGGTATTGCAACCAGTCAGTGGGAGATCCACCGCGCACAACGTATCTTGCGCGATGTCGCAATGAAATATGGCGTCAAGCTTCGTTTATTCCATGGTCGCGGCGGTTCAGTCGGCCGTGGTGGCGGACCAACTTACGATGCGCTCGTCGCACTTCCTTGGGGTTCAGTTGATGGCCAGATCAAAATGACCGAACAAGGTGAAGTAATCAGCGATAAGTACGCACTTCCAGCACTTGCTCGCGAAAACGTTGAGTTAACTCTGGCGGCATCTCTTGAAGCCACAATCTTGAACCGTGGCCCTCGTCAAAGTCCAGAAGATTTAGCAAAGTGGAATGAATGCATGAACCTAGTTAGCGATAACTCGTTTGCGCGCTATCGCAAGTTAATTGATCATCCCGATCTTCCTGCTTACTTCTATGCCTCAACTCCAGTTGAACAGCTTGGAAATCTCTTCCTTGGTTCACGTCCATCACGTCGCCCTGATGCATCAGGTGGGCTTGATTCACTTCGTGCGATTCCGTGGGTATTTGGTTGGACCCAATCACGCCAGATCGTGCCTGGTTGGTTTGGCGTTGGTTCAGGCTTAAAAGCTGCGCGCGAAGCAGGCAAGGCCGATGTCTTAAAGAAGATGCTCAAGGAATGGCACTTCTTCCATACCTTTATCAGCAACGTCGAAATGACTTTGGCAAAGACAGATTTAGCAACAGCCAAGCGTTACGTAGAAACTTTGGTTCCGGCAGAGCTTCATCACTTCCTCGACACAATCACTGAGGAATTTGAACTAACTGTTAAAGAGATTTTGGCGTTAACTGAAAAAGATACCCTGCTTGGCGATCAGCCAATCTTGGCTCGCACTCTGCAGGTTCGTGATGCGTACTTGTCACCGTTGCACTTGCTGCAAGTTAACTTGCTTCATCGAGTGCGTACCGCTGGAGAATCATCTGATGCGATGTTGATTCGTGCGCTTTTGCTTACGATTAACGGTGTTGCTGCCGGCCTACGTAATACTGGCTGAGTTAACTTAAGAGTTGAACTTGGATTGGGTGAAATCAAGCCCTTTAGCAATAAGAGATTCCACAACATCTGCACCGCGATCTAGAAACTCTCCTAAATCTTTCTTCTCTTCTTTACTAAATTGCTTTAAAACAAAGTCGGCCGGATCTTGTTGACCCATGGGACGGCCAATTCCGAGGCGAACGCGGTAATACTCAGCGGTACCGAAAGAAGTTGTGAGTGATTTCAAACCATTATGGCCATTATCGCCACCTGCAATTTTTGAACGAATTGCAGCATATGGAATATCTAACTCGTCATGTAAAACAATTACTTGTTGCGGTTCTACCGAATAGAAATTGGCCAACGCCTTAATCGGTCCGCCGGATTCGTTCATGTAGCTCTTTGATTTAGCGAGGATCACCGAAAAAGCATCGACACCGACGCCTAACTTGTAGGCGGCGATGTCGGTGCGTGACTTATGGGTACTTAGCTTTACGTTGTGACGCTTAGCGAGTTCATCAATAACCATCTGGCCAACGTTGTGGCGAGTGGCGGAATATTGTTCGCCCGGGTTACCGAGACCAACAACAATCCAAGGAGATGTACTCACGAGGTAAAGAGTAAGGCTTAAGCGTCTTTCTTCTCAGCATCAGCTGCTGGTGCCGCTGCTGCTTCCGCGGCAGGAGCTGCAACTTCTTCAACCGCAGTTGAACGCTCTGATAGGTGAACAACGATCATCTTAGGATCAGAGACCAAGACGCTACCTGCAGGAAGAGTGATGTTCTCTGCATAGAGTGATTGACCTGCTGCAAGACCTGTGAGATCAAGTGTGAAGAATGAAGGAATAGCAGTTGCTTCAACTTCAACTTCGATTGTGTGGTTAACGTGCTCAAGAATTCCGTCACGATCGTGTTCACCTTCTGTGTGAACAGGAACTGCAACAGTTACCTTCTCACCACGACGAACAGCGACGAGGTCGATGTGCTCGAGGATCTGCTTTAGTGGGTGGCGAACAATCGCCTTTGGAAGTGTTAGTTGATCCTTGCCATCGATATCGATTTGAAGAAGAACGTTTGACTGCTTCAAAGCAACGCCGAGTTCGCGAGCTGGAAGAGTGATGTGCTGTGGCTTCTCGCCATGGCCGTAGATAACTGCAGGAACCAGACCTGCTACGCGTGCACGACGTGACGCACCCTTGCCGAACTCAGTACGTGTTGTGCCGGTGATCTTGATTTCTGCCATTTTATTTACTCCTGTTTGTTTATCTGAATACTTCGGTTAGTTCACAAAGTTCCAGCAGGAGTTAAATCCTTACCGTCGATTACGGAGTTTTTCACCCTCGCCGGAAACCTGGGCAAAGGTTAGCGCGGCTTAGCTGTGTCCGTCAAAAAGACTGGTTACAGAGCCATCTTCGAAGACTTCGCGGATCGCGCGAGCCAGAAGCGGTGCGATTGAGAGGACGGTTAGGCCATCAAAGCGCTTATCTTCATCGATCGGAAGCGAATCTGTCACAACGACCTCGGTGACATTTGATGCCTTCAAGCGATCGATTGCTGGGCCAGAAAATACTGCGTGGGTTGCGGCGATGATTACTTCTTTAGCGCCTGCGGCAAAAAGTGCATCTACTGCTTTGGTGATCGTGCCTGCGGTATCGATCATGTCATCAATAACTACGCATGTCTGGCCATCTACTTCACCAACGACCTTGCCTGTTACGGATTCATTTGGAACGCGTGGATCGCGAGTCTTATGAATAAATGCGATTGGGCAACCACCAAGCAGTTCTGACCAACGCTCGGCAACGCGAACGCGACCTGAGTCTGGCGAAACAATTGTTAAACGTGTGCGATCGACTTTGCTGCCAACATAATTTGCCAGCATTGGAAGTGCAAATAAGTGATCAACTGGTCCGTCGAAGAATCCTTGAATTTGTGAAGTGTGAAGATCTACAACCATCAAACGATCTGCGCCAGCAGTCTTGTAAAGATCGGCCATTAGGCGAGCTGTGATTGGCTCGCGGCCGCGGTGCTTCTTATCTTGACGTGCGTAACCATAGAAAGGTGCAACAACTGTGATGCGCTTTGCAGAAGCGCGCTTTAGCGCATCGATCATGATTAGTTGTTCCATGATCTGCTTATTTACTGGAGCGGTGTGGCTCTGAAGAACGAAGGCATCGCAACCGCGAACTGATTCCTCAAAGCGAACAAAGATTTCGCCATTTGCAAAGTCATATGCAGATGTTGGCGTTAATGGAATACCGAGTTCGGCGGCGACGGCTTCGGAGAGCTCTGGAAATCCGCGGCCTGAAAAGAGTCGAAGTCTTTTCTCTGAGGACAAACGAATTTCGCTCAAGGAAATTAGCCTTTCTTCTCGTCGCGTTTTTCGGAAGCTTCGGCAGCAATTGCTGATTTGGTACCGGATCGCTTGCGCATGACCCAACCTAATACATTTCGTTGCTTACCTCTAGCGACACCCATGGCACCGGCTGGAACATCTTCTGTAATTACAGATCCGGCAGCGGTGTAGGCCCCATCTCCAATTGAAAGTGGCGCAACCAACATCGAATCGCTACCGATTCGGACATGATCACCGACAGTTGTGTGGTGCTTATCGACTCCGTCGTAATTAACAAAGATCGTCGCCGCGCCAATATTTGTGCCTTCGCCAATCGTGGCATCGCCAACATATGAAAGATGTGGAACCTTGCTGCCTTTTCCAACTGTTGCATTCTTCATTTCAACGAATGAACCAGCTTTAGCGCCTGCGCCAAGGTTCGTTCCGGTACGTAGATATGAATATGGGCCAACGGTTGCGCCTGCGCCGATCGTTGCTTCAAAGCAATTTGATTCAACAACGTTTGCGCCTTCAAGTACGTTGCAAGATTCCAGCGTTGTACGCGGTCCGATAACAGCCCCGGTTGCAACCTTTGATTCGCCCAAGATTGCAGTGCCCGGATAAATAGTTACATCATTTGCGATCTGTGCTGTTGCATCGATCCATGTGGTTGTTGGATCGACGATGGTTACGCCAGCGCGCATAAATCCTTCGTTAATTCGATCGCGGAGCAGTGCCGCGCTTTCCGCAAGTTGCACGCGATCGTTGACGCCCAAGATTTCGATGAAATCTTCGATCATTGCCGCAGCGATCGTGCCGCCTTCATTTCTCAAGATTTCGATTACATCAGTTAGATAAAGCTCGCCTTGCGAATTATCGTTGGTTAGCTTGCCGATTGCGCCGGCTAGTTTCTTCGCATCAAATGCGTAAACACCTGAGTTAACTTCGTAGATCGCTTTTACAAAATCATCGGCATCGCGTTCTTCAACAATACGAAGTAGCGAACCATCATCGCCGCGAACAATACGGCCGTAACCAGTTGGATCAGGATGCTCGGCAGTTAAGACAGAAGCGGTGAAGCCTCCTGAATGGTGGGCATCGAGAAGTTGTTGCAGTGATTCACCAGTAAGCATTGGCGTATCGCCAGCCAAGATCAAGATCGTTCCTGAGATATCTGTGCCCGCGAGCGCTAACTGTGTTGCATGGCCAGTGCCGCCGCGACGTTCTTGGAAAACTGTTGTGACATGAGGTGCGACTTCGCGCAAATGTTCTTCAACTGCTTCGCGACCTGCACCGACAACAACACGAACTTGCTTAGGGGCGAGCGCGTTAACTGCATGCAGAACATGGCCGACAAGTGAGCGACCAGCAACTTCGTGCAGGACTTTAGGTGTTGCAGATTTCATGCGAGTGCCTTCACCGGCGGCGAGAACAACAACCGTTTCGAGATTTGCACTCATGTAGTAAGTCTAACTGGTGCTGGATAATTCATTTGGTGGCTCCGCTAGCTCCATCGGCGGGCAATAAATATTGCTCCGCCACCAGGTATCGATCCTGGACCCTGGGCTTCAAAGGCCCATGTGCTAGCCACTACACAATGGCGGAACGCATATTCTCCCTCATATTTATGTGTGCTCGTGACCATTGGGGTGGCAACGCCGTGTGCGATATATCCTCTAGACCTATGAGCGCCTACCGCGATGAAGTCGACCGCCTAATCGCGGACTGGAAGCGCGAGCGCCCCGATTTAGATATCAGCCCCTTTGCGGTGCTCAGCCGTATTTCTCGTATTTCGCGAAACTTAGATATCGCCCGCCGAGATGCATTCGCTGATCTAGAAACTTGGGGCTTCGATGTTTTGGCAGCGTTGCGTCGCGCCGGAGATCCTTATCAACTCTCTCCTGGTGCGCTGATGCAAGAAACGCTCGTAACTAGCGGCACCATGACAAATCGTTTGGATCGCTTAGAAGAGTTGAAGTTAATTACTAGACAACCAGATCCGGCTGATGGTCGCGGCTCTCTGGTTACTTTAACGGCATCTGGAATGCGCGCTGTAGATAAAGCTTTGGAAGGTCTGCTTGAACAAGAGCGCGAATTGCTAAAGGGTTTAACGCGCGAACAGAGAATTGCTTTAGCTGATTTGCTTAGCTCGCTTGCTGCTCACCTTGAAGAGAATTAAATTACAAATTCTTTAAATTACCTTGGCGCCATGCACTGGGCCATAGGCGCGGGCCACACTTCCAACAACGCCGCTAGAAGTTAACGCAACAGCTAAATCTAAACCTTGATCTTCGTCGGCAACTAAGAAAGCAACGGTTGGACCAGATCCCGAAACAATCGAGCCAAGTGCTCCGTACTCTTCGCCAACATCTAAAACTAAAGTTAGCGCCGGGCGCAGTGAACATGCCGCTGACTGCAGATCGTTGTGCAGCGCTTGTCCCACCGCTTTTGGATCTGCTGCCAATAAAGATTGCATAAGCGCATCGCTCGTTTGTGGCGCTGCGATATCTAAGCCCGCGCGCAAGCGATCGCACTCTTGATAAACCGCGGGAGTTGATAGACCAACTGTAGAAAGAGCCAATACCCAGTGATATGTACCGCGTGAAAGCGCTGCCGTTAATTGATCTCCACGTCCCTGGCCGATCGCTGTTCCGCCCGAAATCATAAATGGCACATCGCTACCGAGTTGTGAACCGAATTCGTGCATCTCTTCGCGCGACATTTCGAGTTCGTAGAGTTCATTTACTCCAACAATTACCGCTGCCGCATCGGCGCTGCCGCCAGCCATTCCGCCTGCTACAGGGATTGATTTGTTAACTTCAATATGGGCATCAACTACAAAGTCATATTCGTTAGCGATTAATTGCGCAGCTTTTACCGCCAAATTCGTCGCATCGTCAGGTACTCCATGGGTGTGATCGCCGACGATAGAGATCGTGATTCCGCTACCTGGCGCACCTTTAGTGATTGTTACATCGTCATAAATGGAGATCGCTTGAAAGACGGTAACTAAATTGTGGAATCCATCGGCTTCCCGCG
>JAXITH010000017.1:0-9853 GCA_034680185.1 Candidatus Planktophila sp. | reverse complement strand
GGAAACCGTTGGAAGGTGAATGGGTTTCCTCACTCGATGAAGCAGGTTACTGCGCCTATGTAGAAAGAATTCGTAGCTCGATCGCAGATGGTTGGGTTTATCAAGTAAATGCTTGTCGTCAATTACAGATCGAATCTGACCGAGAAGAGTTGGCCTCACTTTTCGGGAAGTTGCAATCCAATAATCCTGCGCCGCATGCCGCGTATCTATCGCTTCATAATCTGAAGATTGCAAGTGCTTCACCGTAACTCTTTCTCTCTCGAAAAGGTTCGAGAGTCAAGACATCTCCGATTAAAGGAACGCAAGCGCTAGATGAAAATGGCTTTGGAAGGAAAGATGAATCTGAGAATGTCATGATTGTGGATCTGATGCGCAATGACTTAGGTCAGATCTGCGAGCCAGGAAGTGTAGAAGTGGCCGAACTTCTAAGAAGTGAAGACCACCCAGGTCTGCGTCATCTTGTCTCTGATGTAGTCGGTGAAATAAGGCAGGGAGTTACTTGGTCTGAAATATTTAGCGCTTTACTACCCGCAGGTTCCATCAGCGGAGCGCCCAAGAGTTCGGCGCTATCTGTAATCGCCGATAATGAAACTTTAAAGCGCGGCCCGTATTGCGGAATTCTTGGTTGGGTTCAAGGAGATCGTTCTGAGTTGTCTGTAGCCATTCGAATCTTCTGGCAAGAAAACGATGGGTACTTAAAGTTTGGAACTGGAGCCGGAATCACATTTGGCAGTGAAGCTTTAGCGGAATGGAATGAGACTGAGTTAAAGGCGGAGCGACTTATTTCAATTGCCGGCGGAGTTAAGAAATGAAGATTTGGCTGGATGATCGAATTCGTGAATCCACCGAGATCGAAATGGATGTAGATGGTTGGCCTGTAGGAGAAGGTGTTTTTGAAACCATCCGAACAGAGGCGGGCAAGGTTTTCGAACTTGGTCGCCATATGCGCCGTGCAGGAAGTGCGGCAAAAAAATTTGGCTATGCACTACCTAGCGAAGAGTTAATCAGAGAAGCAATAGTTCAATTGGTTGATACGCAGCCCCATGAACTTGGCCGACTTCGACTCCTGTTCTCAAAGGATCGATTCGTCGCTGTTCATCAGAGTTACAAAGAGATACTGACGCCGGCACGTTTGAAAATTGCCAAGGAAGGTTACGAGATCACCTCGATCGCATTTAAAACCTTTCCTTACAGCCATCGAATTTCGCTATTGCAGCGAGCACAAAATGAAGGCTTCGATGAAATCATCTGCGTAACCCCAAGCGGAGAAGTAACAGAGGGCGCGGTTTCTAATTTTATTTTTCTAATTGATGGGCAATGGCTAACCACTCCGCTCAGTGCAGGTGTTCTGCCAGGAGTCCAGAGAGCAATTGTCATCGAAAGATGTGGCGTTCTTGTTCGCTCCTTGTCCCGAAGCGATCTTGATCGCGTTACGTCAGCGATTGTCATCTCAAGTTTAAAGATTGCCCTTCTTGCTTCCTCAATAAATGGTCGTGAACTCATAATTGACGAAGGGGTGCATTTAATGGCGGCGAAAATTCGCGCCCAGACCCAATCTCATTCGGTAGGCTAGGCCCATGTCCCAGATTTCGATCTCCGTAGATGGCCGTGCAGAAAAGGTCGAAGCAGATCAGCGCCCGACGCATTTATTTGCAGATGCGAAAGAGATTGTGGTTTGCAAAGTAAATGGTGAACTCAAGGATCTCTGGACCGATTTAAAAGACGGCGATCAGATTGAGGGAGTTTCAATCTCTTCTCCAGAAGGACTTTCAGTTCTTCGCCACTCAACTGCGCACGTGATGGCGCAAGCAGTTCAACAAGTCTTTTCGCAGACTCGCCTTGGTATCGGTCCGCCGATTACAGATGGTTTCTATTACGACTTCGATCCGGAGCGTCCATTTAATCCGGAAGATCTCGAAAAGATTGAAAGCGCTATGCGCAAGATTGTTAAAGATGGGCAACGCTTCCGTCGTCGCGTAACAAACGAAGCAGATGCGCTTAATGAGTTGGCTCACGAGCCTTACAAGTGCGAACTTATTGGAATTAAATCTGGCGCAGGCGATGAAGCAAGTGTTGAAGTCGGGGGAGCAGAACTCACTATCTACGACAATTTAGGTCGCGATGGTCAGCCTGTCTGGTCGGATCTATGTCGCGGTCCGCACTTGCCTTCGACTAAACACATTCCTGCATTTAAGTTGATGCGCAGCGCTGCCGCTTATTGGCGTGGATCCGAAAAGAATCCGATGCTGCAACGTATTTATGGAACAGCTTGGCCATCTCAAGAAGAGCTCAACGCCTATCTCGAACTCCTTGCAGAAGCAGAAAAGCGCGACCATCGTCGACTTGGAACAGAGTTAGATCTATTTTCCTTTCCCGAGGAAATCGGATCAGGTCTTGCCGTGTTCCATCCAAAGGGTGGAATCGTGCGTCGCGCGATGGAGGATTACTCACGCAAACGCCATGAAGATGAAGGTTATGAGTTTGTTTACTCACCACATCTAACCAAGGCTGCTCTCTTTGAGAAATCCGGTCACTTGCAGTGGTATTCCGAAGGTATGTACCCACCGATGGTGATGGATGAGGAGCTGCATGCAGACGGCACGATAAAGCGTGCAGGACAGCAGTACTACATGAAGCCGATGAACTGCCCGTTCCACAACTTAATTTTTGCTTCTCGAGGACGTTCGTATCGCGAACTTCCATTGCGCCTTTTCGAATTCGGAACTGTTTATCGTTATGAAAAATCGGGAGTAATTCACGGCCTAACCCGCGCGCGTGGATTTACTCAGGATGACGCACATATTTACTGCACCAAAGAGCAGATGGTTGGCGAACTTGATTCGCTTCTGACATTCGTTCTTAACTTATTGCGCGATTATGGTCTGGAAGATTTCTATCTCGAACTTTCTACTCGCAACCCAGAGAAATCTGTTGGTGAAGATGCTGACTGGGAAGAAGCAACCGAAGCGTTACGCAAAGCAGCCATTGCCCAGAATCTCGAATTAGTTCTAGATGAAGGCGGCGCTGCTTTCTATGGGCCAAAGATTTCGGTTCAAGCAAAAGATGCAATTGGTCGTACCTGGCAAATGTCCACCATCCAAGTGGATTTCCAATTGCCACAACGTTTTGAACTTGAATACTCGGCCACCGATGGAACCCGTCAGCGTCCGGTAATGATTCACCGTGCGCTCTTCGGTTCTATCGAACGTTTCTTCGGTGTGCTTACTGAGCATTATTCAGGAGCATTCCCTCCATGGCTTGCCCCGGTTCAAGTGACGGCTATTCCAGTTGCTGAAGCCTTCGCAGATTATTTGGCAGACGTTGTTAAAGAGTTTAGATCTGCAGGTGTTCGAGTAGAACTTGATGCATCCGATGACCGCATGCAGAAGAAGATTCGCAATGCCCAAATGCAGAAGGTTCCTTACATGCTCATCGCCGGTGAAGAAGATCAGAAGGCGGGCAAGGTTTCTATCCGTTACCGAAACGGAGAGCAGAAGAATTCCATCGCCGTTTCTGATGCAATCGCTGAAATTAAAAGCGCGATCGCAGAGCGCAAGCAGGTTTAATTAAATGCGCGATGGTGATCAAGTACTTCCAGGCGGAGCGGGAATGCCCGATCGCTGGGAGAGACTTTGGGCGCCACATCGAATGGAATACCTAAAGGGGGAGAACCGCCCGCTTTCCGAAAATGAAGTGCCATGCCCGTTCTGCCATATTCCATCGTTAAACGACGAAGAGGGATTAGTTGTTGCGCGTGGCACAAACGCCTATGTTGTTCTCAATCTCTATCCATATAACGCTGGACATCTGCTGGTCTGCGCTTATAGACATGTTGCTGATTTAACAGATCTAACTAAAGACGAGCGTGACGAGATCTTTGAAATGAGCGCACACTCGATGAAGACTTTGCGTAAGGTATCCAACCCCGCCGGTTTTAACTTAGGAATGAATCAAGGCGCGATTTCTGGCGCCGGGGTTGCCGAGCACATCCATCAACATATTGTTCCTCGTTGGTCAGGCGATGTTAATTTCATGCCGATCATTGGCCAAACGAAAGTTTTGCCAGTACTGCTTGCTCAAACTCGAAACGAGTTATCAGCGGCTTGGTAATTAACTCGTTGCCGCTCTGGCAATGAAATCTTTAACGATATCTACACCAATACCTTTTGAAATAACCACCGGTATCGCAGGAAAAAGTAGCCCAGCTTCAAAAGCATCTTGACCGGCATCTTCGAGCGCTTCCAAATACTCATCACGGAAATCTGCAACAAGCTCTTTATGCTCGTGATCGCTATCTCTTCTACTTTGTGGGGTAGTTGAGTAATCAATAATTTCAAGTGTTTGTAGATCAATAAGTGCAGTGGGTTCGCCGGCATCGCCATGCAGAACTAAAAATGGAGTAACTAACTGATCAAAGACTCGATTTGCAAGAAGTACGGCATCATCAAAGTCCGAGTCACTTCCTTCTAACTCGTTTACAACAACCAGTCTTGGGAGCTGAAAGTCCGAAAGCGAACTCCATAAGTCGATTGTCGCCTGATCGATTCCCGCTGCCGGGTTAACCGCAAAAATTGCGAGATCACTTTCCGCGTTCGCCACTGTCGCATGTTCTGCGCCGAAAATTTCCGCTAGCGCCTTTGGCTGCGCCGAGACATGCCCATATATATGTATACGAGGGCTGCGCACTGATGCATGAGAATTCACAAGCGTCAGAATAGGTGAAAATCCTTCGAGGAGCCTACGATGGCCCTGATGTTAAGCGCCTCATTAAAACCAGCAGTCACTCGCGCGATCAATCCGATTGCGCGAGCAGGGCTACGTATCGGCTTGACGCCTAACGCCGTCACTTTGATTGGCGCAGTCGGCCTAATTTCTTCGGCTTTATATTTCTATCCTCGTGGGCAATTCTTTGTTGGAACTTTGGCGATTTCTGTCTTTGCCCTTAGCGATCTCTTTGATGGAGCGATGGCGCGGATATCTCAAAAAGGCGCTAGCGCCTGGGGTGGTTTTCTGGATTCAACAATTGATCGTCTGACAGATTCAGCGATCTTGGTCGGAGTCGTGCTCTATCTGGTCAGCGAAAGCGATCACTTGGCTTCAGTCGTAATTGGAGCGCTCGTTTTTGGATCTTTAGTTCCTTATATTCGGGCTAAGGCAGAGAGTATGCAGATCGAGTGCACTGGTGGAATCGCCGAGCGCACAGAACGTTTGATCATTGCGTTGACGGCGATTGGCTTCGAAGGCCTAGGTGTTCCGTTTTCTTTAGCTATCGGGATGTGGGTGTTGCTGGTCCTTGCGGCGATAACCGTGGTTCAAAGAATTTTGATCGTGAAAGCGGCGCTCTAACGGTATGAATTTAGATTTTGCAGTTGCTTGGGGATATTTTGCAGGATGGCGGATTGTTCGCGCGCTGCCTGAAAAGTTTGCCTATAGATCCTTCGATTCAATTGGTCGATACGCCTTGGCGCGAAACGGAGCCCGAGTAAAGCGACTTAGATCAAATCTGACTCGGGTCTGTGCCGAAAAGAGTGAATCGCAAATGGATTATTTGATGACGCAAGCAATGAGTTCTTATATGCGTTATTGGTGTGACACTTTTCGTTCTCCAGATTGGTCTCGCCAAAAGATTGCACAAACTGTAACTGTCGATGGAGAAGAGCTCTTAACTGGACCTATGAAAGCGGGCACTGGAGTTGTTGTCGCTCTTCCGCATGCGGGCAACTGGGATCATGCTGGCTCATATTTCTGCGGCATGGGATTTCCTCTAGTTACGGTTGCGGAACGTTTAAAACCAGAAGCTTTGTTTAACAAGTTTTTAGAGTATCGCCAGAACATTGGTATGGAAGTGCTTCCACTCGATTCAAGATCTATGGCTACGCTCTTAAAGCGATCGCGCGAAGGTGCGCTGATTGCATTGGTTGCCGATCGCGATCTCTCAAAGAGCGGTGTCGATGTTTCATTTTTCGGTCATCCATCGCGGATGCCAGCAGGGCCAGCGTTATTGGCAGTGCGTACGGGTATTCCGCTGATCACTGCATACGTTTCATATACCGAAACCGGTATTCATATTAAGTTTGATTCTGTTGCTATTCCAACAGAAGGAACTGAGAGCGAACGAATCGGCGAGGTGGTTCAGAGATGCGCTGATCTATTTGCCAAGGGAATCAGTTCTGCGCCGCAAGATTGGCATATGTTGCAACGAATTTGGATCGATGGAGATTTCCAGGAGCGAAGCGCATGACCTTAAAGAAGTTAAGAATTGGTTTAGTTTGCCCATATGGATGGGATACCCCAGGTGGAGTACAAAGCCATGTTCGCGATTTAGCTGAATACTTAATCTCCAAAGGACATTATGTTTCTGTTTTAGCCCCCGTAATTAACGAAGAGAACGTTCCTGAATATGTAACTAGCGCTGGCAAGCCGATCGCCATTCCTTATAACGGTGCAGTTGCGAGAGTTCTATTCGGGCCGATCGCATTCGCCCGAGTACGACAGTGGATCTCAAATGGAAATTTCGATCTCTTACATCTGCACGAGCCAGCAATTCCATCAATCTCATTGCTCGCATGTTGGGCCGCAGAAGGCCCAATGATCGGAACCTTCCATGCCGCGGCCAAACGGCAGAAAGCAATTTTTGCCATTGGGCCAATACTCGAACCGGTAATTGAAAAGTTGACTGCGCGAATCGCCGTAAGCGAGGCGGCGAGAGAAACGCTTACCGAACATCTTGAAACTGATGCTGTCGTTATTCCCAATGGAATTTACGCCGACCGTTATCGCGATGGAGAAGTTGTAGCCAAATGGAGCGGAAATACGATTGGATTTATTGGAAGATTTGAAGAGCCGCGCAAGGGTTTATCAGTATTACTAGAGGCGCTTCCAATTATCGCCCGATTTGCACCTGATGTACGTGTCTTAGTAGCGGGTCCAGGTGATCATAAGGAAGTCTCCGAAAATATTGATCCGCAGCTTCGACATCGCTTTGAGTTTTTGGGACGCATCTCCGAGAAAGAGAAAGCAGATTTCCTCTCCTCGGTTGCCATATATGTAGCTCCAAATACTGGCGGAGAATCATTCGGAATCATCTTGGCGGAAGCGCTAGCTGGCGGAGCTGCAGTATTGGCAAGCGATATTCCGGCATTTGATTCACTTCTGGGGCATGGTGAATATGGAGCGCTGTTTGAATCCGAGAATTCGCAGGATCTCGCTAAAGTTGCCATTGATTTACTTCGCGATGATGAGAAGCGTGGCGAGCTTTCGAGAAAAGGAAAAGATTACGCGCAACGTTTCGATTGGGATGTTGTGGCCGAAGATATTTACTCGATATACGAAATGGCTCTGGTTGGAAGTTCCGGCGTGACCTTATCTTCGGAAAATCGCGCTTGGAATAGATTCTTGGGAAGAGAGGGAAACTAATTGGAAAAATACTTTCTGATCGCCTTCTTTGTGATCTTCGCAATCTGGTATTTGTCGTATTCAGCAACGCGTCTTGATCGCTTACATCATCGCGTAGAAACTAGCTGGGCCAACCTTGATGGTTTATTGCAACGTCGTGCGGCAGTGGCTTTAGAGATTGCTAAAAGCGATATTGCCGATCCTGCTTCCTCTCTTCTCCTTACTGCTGCAGCGCACCAAGCCCGCGATGCCCAAATGAAGGCGCGTTCTCAAGCTGAGAGCGGTTTATCGGGTGCCTTGGGATTGCTTTTACATGATGGTCACTTGGTCGACGGATCTATCGAGAAAGATCTACTACGTGAACTAAGTGAACTAACGGATAAAATTAGAATTGCTATCGCTCTACATGTTGATGCAGTAAATCGCACACAGATGGTGAGAGCAAAGCCGGTGTTCCGAATTTTTCGCCTTGCAGGTAACGCACCGCTCCCTGTCACATATGAATTTGAAGCCGATGTCCTTTAAGAAGATATCTTCGATCTCCGTTGGCTTGGTATCCATAAGCCTGGTGGTTATTGGTTTTGCTAGCCCAAGCAATTTCAACAAGATTTCCGATATTGCTGCAGTTTTCGAAGAAGAGCAACCAACTAATTCCTTAAGCGGTCGAGTTGGTAGTGATGGGCCAATACTCGTTGTGAAAATTGACGATACCCCAGCAGCTCATCCACAGGCAGGGCTAGAAGATGCGGATATCGTTTACATCGAGCAGGTAGAAGGCGGTCTTACTCGCCTTGCAGCGGTTTACTCTTCGAAGATACCGGCAGTTATTGGTCCAGTTAGAAGTGCAAGAATTTCCGATATCGAAATACTGGAACAGTTTGGTCGGGTCGCATTTGTCTATAGCGGTGCTCAGAAAAAACTCTTGCCGGTAATCGACGCAGCTAATCTCGAGAATTTGGGAGCACAACGTCAGGGACGCGAAATCTATGCCAACGATCCAAACCGCGTTGCGCCAACAGCGATGATGTTGCAGGCCCAAACTTTGATGCAGAAGGTCAAAGACGACAATTTTGCGATCGCGATATCCAAGAGCGCCGGTTGGAAATTTACCGACACAATTGATACCGGAACGGCGATCGCATCGGTAAAAGTTTCCTGGCCCGCTAACTCATATGAAGCGATTTGGTCTGACAGCGAAAAGCGCTGGTTGCTATCAAATAGAGGTCAAGCAAATCTCGCCGCTAGTGGATTGCGCTTAGGTCCAACTACTTTAGTAATACAACTCGTTTCAATTACCCCATCCGAGTATCACGACAAGGTCGGGGGAGTAACACCATTTACTGCAACAGTAGGAACAGGTCGTGGATATATTTTGCGTGATGGTAAATACATTCCTGCCATTTGGGAGAGGCCTGCCGCCCAAGATGGAACAACTTGGAGAACGTCGACGGGTGAAGAGATTGGGTTTGCACCCGGCCAGGTTTGGATTGCTTTAACCGATAAAGAACCTGTTTTCACGCCTATTTCGCCCGCAGTATCCGCGGATGCACCATCTACGACATCAAAGTAGTATTCAACCCTGATCGTTTAGCGATATTTATCTAGGGAGTTTGTAATGTCAGAGGCAGTCGGAACAGCACGCGTTAAGCGCGGAATGGCAGAGATGCTCAAAGGCGGCGTCATCATGGATGTCGTAAACGTTGAGCAAGCCAAGATCGCTCAGGATGCTGGTGCTTGCGCTGTTATGGCGTTGGAACGCGTTCCTGCTGACATTCGCGCGCAAGGTGGCGTTGCACGCATGTCTGATCCTGACATGATCGAAAAGATTAAAGCGGCGGTAACAATTCCGGTTATGGCGAAAGCTCGCATCGGCCACTTTGTTGAAGCGCGCATCCTGGAATCTTTGGGCGTTGACTACATCGATGAGTCCGAAGTTTTAACTCCTGCAGACTTCGAAAACCATATTGATAAATGGGATTTCAAAGTTCCTTTCGTATGTGGAGCAACCAATTTAGGTGAGGCGCTTCGACGTATTAACGAAGGCGCTGCCATGATCCGCTCAAAGGGCGAAGCGGGCACTGGCGATGTTTCTAACGCCATGATGCATATGCGCAAGATTGGCGCCGAAATTCGTCGCTTATCCTCTATGCGCGAAGACGAACTTTATGTTGCAGCCAAAGAGTTACAGGCTCCTTATGCGCTCGTTAAAGAAGTTGCCGAGTCAGGAAAACTTCCAGTTGTGCTTTTCACCGCAGGTGGAATCGCAACACCTGCTGACGCCGCACTAATGATGCAGATGGGAGCAGACGGCGTCTTTATCGGATCAGGAATCTTCAAGTCAGGAGATCCTGCAACTCGCGCGGCCGCTTGCGTTAAGGCAACTACCTTCTTTGAAGATGCCAAAGTTATCGCCGATGCCTCACGCGGTTTAGGCGAAGCGATGGTTGGAATTAACGTT
>JAXITH010000016.1:0-9865 GCA_034680185.1 Candidatus Planktophila sp. | reverse complement strand
GCTGAGTTAACAACCAAGCCTTCTCAGGAGAGATTGGTTCATGCACTTCAACGAATTCACCGTGCGGCATCATTACCAAGCGACCGGTTTCGCGTCCATGAAGAACGAGTTCACGATCTGCGCGCTGTAGCGATAGGCAGAGGCGCTTGGTGATCACGAAAGCAATTGGAGGTAGTACAAAGATTCCAATTCGCGAGAACCACATGATCTGGTTGATTGTTAGATCAAAAGTAGTCGCGATGATGTCGTTACCGCCGTTGATTAGCGCCACCAGCATAAATGTCAGTGACATTACGCCCAGTGCGGTGCGGTTCGGAGCATTGCGTGGACGATCAAGCAAGTGATGTTCGCGCTTATCGCCAGTAATCCAGCTTTCAATAAATGGATAGAGCGCCATTCCTGTAAAGAGAATTCCAGGAACGATCAAACCTGGAATCAAAATGTTCCAAGAGATTGTGTATCCAAAGATGTAACTCTCTAGTGGGGGAGCCATGCGAACCAGGCCATCTAGCCAGCCCATGTACCAGTCTGGTTGAGAGCCAGCTGAGATTTGTGCCGGTGTGTATGGACCGTAGAGCCAGATTGGGTTAATTGAAGCAACTGCGCCCAAGAAAGCGGTAACGCCGAAGACGATAAAGAAGAAGCCTCCAGCTTTGGCCATATAAACAGGGAGAAGCGGATAACCAACAACGTTCTTTTCAGTACGTCCTGGGCCGGGATATTGGGTGTGCTTCTGATACCAAACCAACATCAAGTGCACGGTAATCAACGCTAAGAAAGCGCCAGGTAGAAGCAGAACGTGCACGGTGTAGATACGTGGAATAAATGCTTCACCTGGGAATGCGCCTCCGAATGCAAAGAACGCAAGGTAAGAGCCAACCACCGGCAGTGCTTGAATAATTGCTTCAGCGATACGAATACCAGTGCCTGATAACAAGTCATCAGGAAGTGAGTAACCCAAGAAGCCTTCAACGATTCCGAGAGTTAGAAGTCCAACACCGATAATCCAGTTAAATTCACGAGGCTTGCGGAATGCACCTGTGAAGAAGACGCGCATCAAGTGCACAACGATCGCGGCCATAAATATGAGCGCTGCCCAGTGGTGGATTTGGCGCATCAAAAGACCGCCCCGAATTTCAAATGAGATATCCAAAGTTGAAGCATATGCGGCAGACATTTCTAGCCCTTGAAGCGGTTCGTAGCTTCCGTCGTAAATAACTTCACGTTGTGAAGGGTCGAACCAGAATGTTAGAAATGTTCCGGAGAGCAACAAGATTACGAAAGAGTAGAGCGCGATTTCACCAAGAAGGAAGGACCAGTGATCAGGGAAGACTTTGGTTAAGTTTTTCTTCATCCATTTGGCAGCGCCAGTTCTTTCGTCAACGTAATTAGCTACGCTGCCTGCAATTCGTTCACGTGCTGTCATGATGAGCGCTCCCAGAAGCTAGGTCCAACCGGTTCGTTAAATGGATTCTGTGCGACCAAGTATCCCTCGGAATCTACTGTTATCGCGAGTTGAGGCAGTGGTCGCGCAGCTGGCCCGAAGATCACCTTTGCAGCGCGGGTCACATCGAAAGTTGATTGATGGCATGGGCAGAGAAGGTGCTTTGTCTGTTGCTCATAAAGTGCGACTGCGCACCCCATGTGAGAACAGATCTTTGAGAAAGCGATGATGCCTTCGTGGGTCCAAGAAAGACGTTCTGCATCTAAGTTGAATTCTTCGGGGCGAAGACGGATCAACAAGACCGCATCTTTGGCGATATCGGAAAGTTTGCGATGCTCGCCAGCGGCAATTGCTGGAAGCGTCTGCGCAACTGCACCAACTTCTAGATCTTCTGGGCGGATTGGGCGATCACCTGGATCCGTAACCAAGCGAGTGCCCTTTTGCCAAGAAGTCTTAGTGAGCGAATCACCAGGAAGTGGTCCAAGGTCGCGCAAGAGAATTAGCGGCGAGAGTCCAGCTAAGCCAAGCGACAGACCAAGTGTGCGCTTGATAAGTGAGCGACGTCCGAGGCCTGCAGCTTCTGCGCCAGCCTTTGCCGTTTTAACAAACTCAGCACGATCTTCATCTGGTGAACGAAATTCATGGCGTTGAATTACTACTTCTTCATCTGGCATCAAAGTCTTTGCCCAATGGATCGCGCCCATTCCGATAAAGAATAGTGAGGCAGCCATTCCGAGACCGAGGAAGAGTTGATGAGCATTTGTATTTCCAAGAACAGGGAAGAAGATAAATACATCCTGCGGAATAAAGATATAAGAACCGATTAAGAGAAGAGTGCCTGCAGCCGATAGTAAGAAGAGGATCGCAACTTGGCGCTCTGCTTTCTGTGCAGCCTTTGGATCGGTGTCGGTACGGCGATGAACGTGGGCTGGTAGCCCTGGATCCTTTATAGCTTCGATTTCATTCGACATGACTTATTTATCTCGCCTTCATCGCTAGCCAAACTGCAACACCAACTAGCAGTCCGAGTCCAAGTGTCCAAACCAATAAACCTTCTGTAACCGGACCTACACGTCCGAGCGCTGCTCCACCAAGCTGTGGTTCTGACTCTGCCGCTTTGATCCATTTAATAATTGAAAGTTTTTCTTCAGGGGTAAGAGTTTTATCTGAGAAGACCGGCATTGATTGTGGACCTGTAATCATCGCTTCATAAATATGAACAGGTTCTACGCCCATAAGTGTTGGTGCGTATTTACCGCGGGTAAGTGCGCCACCTTGACCGGCGAAGTTATGGCACATCGCGCAGTTGGTGCGAAATAGTTCGCCACCTTCTGCAGTCGATCCATCACGTTCGTAATTCAAATGTTCTTCACCAGGAATCCCTGGACCAGGAGCAAGCGAGGCAACATATGCAGCTAGCGCTTCAACTTCCTTTTCGTCATAAACCGGAGCCTTGCGCATCGCCTGAACGCTCATATCGGCCATTGGCATACGACCTGTGGCTACTTGGAAATCTACAGATGCAGCGCCTACACCGATTAACGATGGCGCAATGCCCGCACCTTCAGCGTTGAGACCGTGGCAGGAAGAACAACCCTTTAGGAAAAGTTGCTTGCCTTCTTCAATCAAAGCACTCTTTTCAGCAGCGGAAATTGGGCTGCTAGTTGATGCGCCTGCTACCGAGAAGGTAGTACCGATTGAAAGCAGCGCCAGTACTAAAAGAAGTGGAGCTGCTGCGCGGTGTCTGCGAAAACGTGAGAGACGCTTCAAGTTATTTTCCATTTCTACCTAGTTTTAATTACTTAATTAGATAAATCGCAGCGAAGAGTGCGATCCAAACAACGTCAACGAAGTGCCAGTAGTAAGAGACAACAATCGCTGTTGTAGCTTGGTTATGAGTAAAACGACGAGCCTTGGCTACGCGCACCATCACGATTAGGAATGCGATCAATCCACCAGTTACGTGCAAGCCGTGGAAGCCAGTCGCAAGGTAGAAGACCGATGTGTAGGCGTTTGTCGAAAGCGCTAAACCTTCGTGAGTAAGGCTGGCATATTCATAAACTTGACCGGCGATAAAGAATGCGCCCATGAGGAAGGTGAGTGAGAACCACTCGCGCATTCCCCAAGATTTAACATTGATGAAAGATCCGGTGCGACGCGCTTGAAAACGTTCTGCCGCAAATACACCGAACTGACAAGTGAGTGATGAGAGAACGAGGATCGTTGTGTTAAATGCCGCGAATGGAATATTCAAAACTTCGGTCGACTCAAGCCAGATCTCTGGACCTTGCACCGCGCGAGTGGTGAAGTACATTGCAAAGAGGGCAGCGAAGAACATGAGTTCGCTGGAAAGCCAGACGATCGTTCCGACAGCCACCATATTGGGGCGATTTAACTTGTGCTGGGCCTCGAGAGTTGTGCTGGTCATGGCGTAAGTATCCCTGAAAGTGCGCCTACCTACCTATTTCTAGGCGGAGTTCTAGCGCTCATTTTCGCCAACTTTTGGTGAAACGGGTCACGCGCTTTCTGAGTGAAATATGGCTGGGGATTTCTGGAGCCTCCGATTAGACTGACCCCATGAGCGCATCCCGTAAACCAATCATCATCGTCTATTCGGATGATTCTGCAGTGCGCCAGGCGATCGTCTCGGCTCTTGGAAAGCAAGTGGCGGCAGACCTGCCCGAACACCAGATTGAAGAATTTGCGACCGGTCCAGCGCTTCGCGCTTTCGTAGACCGCAAGAGCGTTTCTGGTGATCTACGCGCCGATCTTTTTATTCTCGATGGTGAAGCAGTGCCCGAAGGTGGCATGGGAATTGCTCGTCAATTAAAAGATGAAGTCTTCAACTGCCCTCCGGTTCTTTTGATTACTGGTCGACGTGAAGATGCATGGCTTGCAGCTTGGTCACGCGCTGAAGCAAGCGTGATTCATCCGATAGATCCATTTACATTGGCAAATACCGTTGCTGGGTTGCTACGCACCCACACAGTTGCGACCGCTTAACTAGTTCGCGAAAGAATTTTCTATGCGCTCAACTGATTGGGCTGGCTTGGTAGCCAAGATGGAGAGCGGGCTAGATCTTGAGCCCCATGAAGCGCAAGCAGTAATGCGCGATGTGCTGGAAGACCGTGCAGATAAAGAAGCGCTAAAAACTTTCCTGCTCGCACTAAAAAATAAAGGCGAAACCTCTGAGGAAGTCGGTGCGTTGGTTGCGCAGCTGTATGAATTCTGTGCACCGATAAATATTTCCGACCGCGCTGTCGACACAGTGGGCACCGGGGGAGATGGTGCGCACACGATAAATATTTCAACCACGGCAGCGATTATTGCTGCGGCGGCAGGCTCTCGCGTTGTTAAGCATGGCAATCGCGCAGCATCTTCAAAGTCTGGCGCCGGTGACTTACTCGAAGCGCTCGGCGTTGCGATTAACCTCGATGGGGAAAAAGTTGCACAGACAGTTTCGCAACTAGGTATTGGATTTTGTTTCGCCCCGGTTTTTCATCCCGCGATGCGATTTGCTGCTCCTGCGCGTAAAGAGCTTGGAACAGCTACCGTCTTTAACATTTTGGGGCCGCTTGCAAACCCTGCAAAGCCAAAGGCTGCCGCTATCGGAGTTGCCAATGACCGAATGCATTTAGTGATGGCGCAAGTTTTGGCCGAACGCGGCGTGGAGGGTTTTGTCTTTAGAGGTGATGACGGCCTTGATGAGATAACTCTGGCCACAACAACTTCGGTCTTAACTATCGGTAACGGCGAAATTGCAAGCGATCGAATTGATGCCAAAGATTTCGGACTTGCAAATGCACCGATATCGGCGCTGGTCGGTGGCGACGCGCAAGAGAATGCTCGGATTACCAGAGCAATTTTCGCTGGAGAACGTGGTGCACCTCGCGATGCGGTTCTATTAAATGCAGCAGCGGCGATCGCCGCTTTTGAAAGTGAATTCGAACTTAGCCTGCATGAGCGACTTAATAAATCGTTAATTAAAGCTTCACAAGCTGTTGATACAGGTAAGGCCAGTGAGCTTCTGGGCGCCTGGGTCGAACTAAGTAACAAGCTAATTGCCGATTAATCCAAAGGCTTTCGTTCCCGTTTTCTTTTAAAGGTAGTTAGTTCACCTAAGGTATTTACGCCGAATGTTCCGAGTCTTTCTAGAATTCCGTGTAGGACATCCACGGTCGCACGAGCGTCATCGAGAGCTCGGTGATTGGGTTCAATAGATGCGCCAAAGAATTCAGCGAGCGTTGAAAGTTTGCAATCGCGGACCTCATCTCTACCAAGCGCCGATCTTGCGATGCGAACTGTGTCAACAACGATGTATTCAGGCCAAGCAAAATCTGTTTTCAGCGCTGCAGCTTTTAGGAAACCGATATCAAAAGGTGCGTTGTGTGCAACTAATACCGTTTCGTGGTGCGAGCCAAGAAATTCAAAGAAGGTTGGAAGGATGCCTGCGATATCCGGAGCACCGGAAAGCATCGAATCAGTAATACCGGTGAGCGAGGTAATAAATTCAGGAAGCGCGTGCCCCGGATCTACAAAACTTTGAAATTCTCCAATGACTTCTCCACCGCGAACTTTCAGCGCACCGATCTCGGTAATTCCTGCGCCGGTGGAAGGGGCTGATCCAGAAGTCTCAAGATCGAGGACGACAAAGGTCGTTTCCGCGAGCGAGAGTGAAGTAACCGACATGCAAGTAAGGCTATTCCATAGCCCTGACAGATCGATATCGCTACTCTAAAGAAATGGGAGTTATCGGAGCACCTGCCGGGTTGTTGGAAGATTGGTCAGCGATTGGTTCTGGCAAAAATAAAAGTGTTGGCGTTTTGCTCGTTCACGGATTCACTGGGTCACCCGCGTCAATGCGTCCCTGGGCCGAGTATCTAAATCAAAAGGGATACACAGTTCGAGTTCCATTATTGCCAGGCCATGGAACCAAACCTGAAGATCTAAACGAAGTTACTTGGGATCAATGGCCCGCCAAAGTTGAAGCAGAGTTAGAAGAACTCTTCAAAAGTTGTAGCAAAGTTTTCGTTTGCGGACTTTCCATGGGCGGCGGTACGACACTCAACGTTGCAACTCGTTTATCCAAAAAGTTGAGCGGAATTATCTTGGTAAATCCGATGATCCATGTGGCATTTATTGGCCCCGAAGTTGCCTTTTTTCTCTCTCGCTTTCAAAAATTGCGTAAGTCGGTAGGTGATGACATTAAGCGCCCGGGCGTTACCGAATGGGGCTATGACGCGCTACCAACTCGTGGCGTTTATCAATTACTAAAGATGCTCAAATACACCCGCTCGCGACTGCATGATGTGACCGTTCCAATGCAGTTATTCCATAGCGTTGATGACCATACTTTGCCGGTTTCAAACACCGAGATCATCATGAAGGGCGTTGGTTCGCAGATTAAGCAGCGAATTGAATTAACCAATAGCTATCACGTCGCAACAATGGATTACGACGCGGAAATCATCTTTGAAAACTCAAAGATATTTATCGAAACTCACTCGGGTTAATCAAAGCAAATGAGCAACCGCAAAGGGTTTGAAGTAGCACTAGAGAAAGTCGCTCAAATTGATAAGTCCGGATACGAACTCAATTCGATCTTGGCACTTTCCGAAGATCTGTCATTTAACGAAAAAGCGGGGCCACTCGCGGGCGTTCCTATATTAATAAAAGACAATATTGAAGCTATCGGATTGCCCGGTACGGCTGGATCATTGGCTTTAGCGGATACTCCAGTAGTTCGCGATTCAACTATTGCAAAGCGCTTACGCGACGCAGGTGCAACGATTATTGGATCTACAAATCTCTCGGAATGGGCGAATATTCGCTCAGGCAAATCTACGAGCGGTTGGTCAGCGGTTGGAGGATTAACAGCAAATCCATGGAAACACGCACACAGTGCCGGTGGTTCTTCTTCTGGTTCTGGTTCTGCTGTCGCAGCAGGCATTGTTTCGATGGCAGTTGGAAGTGAAACCGATGGCTCGATCGTTTGCCCCGCTTCACTTAATGGCTGCGTAGGAATCAAACCAACGGTTGGTTCAATTCCGCGCGATGCGATGATTCCGATTAGCGCAAGCCAGGATACTCCCGGCCCAATGGCGCAAAGCGTTTCGCAAGCAGCGCTGCTCCTAGATGTACTAACGGGAAAGACTCAATATCACGCAGCGGTAAGTGCGGATTCTGCGATAAGAATCGGCGTCGTAAAAGAATGGGTGACTAAAGACCCAGGAACAAATCAACTTTTTCAAGAGTTGTTAAGCAAATTGGGTAAGAAAATTGAGTTAACTGAAATATCTCTTCCTGAACCAAGCGATACCGAAGGGGAAGCTGAGTTCAAGGTTTTGATGCACGAGTTAAATGAAGATTTAGAGAGCTATTTATCTGGACGAGCTGGCGCAAAGGTTAAGAATCTGAAGGATGTTGTTGATTTCAATGAGGCAAATCAAGCCACTGAATTAAAGTATTTCGGTCAGGAGTACTTTGATCTGGCGTTGAAGCTTGGCGGTCGTAACGAGAGTTATAAGAAGTTGCGCGCTGCTAATTTAGATTGGGCGATAAATAAAGTTCTGACGCCGGGTTTTGAACAGTTCGATATTTTGATCGGTGAAACTTATGCGCCAGCCTGGAAGAGCAATCTGGGCGGGGGAGATGATTACGGTTCAGCGTCTTGGATTTCTATGGCTCCTGCGATTGCTGGTACACCAATTGGTGCGCTACCTATGGGATTGGTCAATGGGTTGCCCGTTGCGGTTGGTTTAGTCAGCCGAGCAAATCAAGAAGAGCGCTTAATTCAAGCGATGGCCTTGATCGAGAAAACTCTCGACCTAGGCGTACTTAAACCAACTTTCTTAAAGTAATTAAAAAGCTCCGGTGTAGCCGTTGATTGCGGGTTGACCACCGAGGTGCGCGTAGAGAATTCGTGAACCTTCTTTAAAGTAACCCTCACGAACTAGATCGATCATCGCAGCCATTGATTTACCTTCATAAACCGGATCAGTGATCATGCCTTCGAGGCTTCCTGCCAAACGAATCGCTTCGATTGTGCGAGGCCCCGCAACTCCGTAGATTCCATCGTGCCAACGATCGAGCAGAACGATTTCTGAATCTTTAAGTTCGCGACCTAAATCGATTGCGGCCGCAGTTCGAGACGCAATTCGCTTGATCTGATCCCAGGTCTTCTCAACCGTTGCAGATGCATCGATGCCGATAACGCTTTCTGCGCGATTTGAGTGAGCAAAGCCGGCAATCATTCCGCCTTGCGTTGATCCTGTTACCGAACAAACAATTACATTGTCGAATTTGAATCCGAGATCCTTCTCTTGATCTTCTACTTCAAACGCCCAGCCCGCGAAACCATGTCCACCGAGTGGATGATCTGATGCTCCAGCAGGAATCGCATACGGCTTTCCGCCGCGCGCGATCACATCAGCGATTGCTTCTTCCCATGATTTTCTAAATCCAATATCAAAACCGGCGGGATCTAAACGAACCTCTGCACCCATGATGCGACTAAGCAGAATGTTTCCGGTCTTTTCGTAATTGACTTCTTCCCAGTCAACCCAATGTTCTTGTACGAGAACGCATTTCAATCCAAGGTGAGCCGCAACCGCTGCTACCTGGCGAGTGTGGTTTGACTGAACTCCACCAATTGAAACCAATGTGTCGCAACCTGTTGCCAGAGCTTCTGCCGCCAAGTATTCAAGCTTGCGCGTCTTATTTCCGCCATAAGCCAGTCCTGAATTTACATCTTCGCGTTTAGCCCAGATCTCAACTTTTCCGCCGAGATGTTCGGTCAACCGATCAAGACGTTGCAGGGGAGAGGCTCCGAAGGTGAGTTTTTCCTTCGCGAAAGAATCAAGTTTGGCTCTAGTCATGAAGGGATCCTCTCATGATCGAGTAAAAAAGAAACTACTTTTTTAGACTTGCTTTCGCCATTTTCTGAAGCACCTTCTCATCTACTGGCCAGTCATTCGGCAGAGCGATGGTTTTTTTGTTGACACGGTGTTCGGCAAATTCATGAGCGAATTCTTTGAGTACGTCTTGATTCCAGGGCGCAATAAGAATGTGGTTGGTGGCTGCAGATGCCCCGAAGATGTATTCGTCACCGTTCTTGAGCATCGGCTGGTTCCAAGCAACTACCAACTCCAACTGCGGATACTTGCTCTGTATCGCTTTGAAAATCTTCTTCATCGTCTTGGCTTGTTCGGGCTTAATACTTTTAAAGTAATCAGTGGGCGTTTCGAATCTTCTGGAGGAGACTGAGCCTCTTGAGTACATCACAAGCGCGTTGGCATGGGCTTGTGAGAATCCAAAGTTTTCCCGCAGGTGAGCGATTTGTTCTGGGTACTTTTTTCCTTCAAGTTTCTTCATAATGGCAAACCAGTACTTCATTGGTTCGCCATATCGCTTTTCTATCGC
>JAXITH010000015.1:0-10059 GCA_034680185.1 Candidatus Planktophila sp. | reverse complement strand
GGAAACATGCGCGCTGCCATTACAAAACTTAAATCTTTTCCGGTTGCCCCGGGCAGAGCCAGGACGCCGAAGGCCAAAGCCACCGGCGAGATGCCATTTCCCACATTCGAGATAAAGCGCGAGATTGCCAGGGCGGTAAAGCCTGGATGAGAGTGGAGGTCTTGGAGCTCGCGGCGCATGGGGTCAGCCTAACTTGGCCCAGGCGGGGGTAGTTGGAGAGGTGATTCCCCCAGAGCAGGCCCAGATTGAGCGTAATTTCGGAAAAAAAGTTAAAAAAAGTCGAAAATTACCGTCGAGTAAAGATGCGAATCGCTCGCAGCAGGTTCACACTGTTACTTACCAAAGCGGATCAATGTGGTTCCTCGAGGACTTCATCGCTCGGCCTTGGCTTCAGAGGCCGAACGGTCTTTGAAGTATTAAGCACCCCACGGAGGCTTATTTACATGTTAACCCTAACAAGCAACCAATGGAACCTTGTCTACAACGTATTCTCGTTTGGACTCGTTTCAATGCTTGCATGCACTATCTACACCCTCGTTTCACAAGGTCGCGTACTTGCTAAGTACCGCAACGCTCTCGTTATGTCATCAATGGTTACATTCATTGCGGGCTACCACTACTGGAGAATCTTTAACTCATTCTCAGAATCATCTGAAGGAATGGCAGTTAAGGTTTCTGGAGACCAGGGTGCATTCAACGAGGCATACCGTTATGTTGACTGGCTACTAACTGTTCCACTACTTCTTGTTGAAGTTATTGCAGTGCTTGCACTTGCAAAGGAAGTTTCAAAGTCACTCATCATGCGTTTGGTTCCAGCATCAGCTGCGATGATCGCACTTGGTTACCCAGGTGAAATCTCAAACGACCAGAACACACAGATCCTTTACGGTGTTCTTTCAACACTTCCATTCCTTTACATCCTCTACGTATTGTTCGTAGAGCTTGGTAAGTCACTTGATCGCCAGCCAGAAGGCGTTGCAGCAACCGTTGGTCGCTTGCGTCTCCTTCTTATCGCGACATGGGGCGTATACCCAATTTCATACATTCTTGGTATGGGCGAAGGTATGGCATCTGCAGAGCAGTTCGTTGGCGTACAGGTTGGTTACACAGTCGCTGACGTTCTAGCTAAGTGCGTATTCGGTCTTACAATCTTGAAGATCGCTCGCATGAAGTCAATGGCAGAAGGCATGAAGGACGATCACTAATCGTCTAAATAGTTAATATTAAAGGGGCGTCGGGAAACCGGCGCCCCTTTAATATTTGTAAGATATGACTATGACTAACGCACCTATTTCAAAATATGCGCTTAACAATTATCGAATGGCCAGTTACTTACTATTTGCTATCGGCCTAATCAATCTGCGCTACCAAACCGGTAAAGACGGTGTACTTCTAAATAGCGCTGCGGTATTCATCCCCGGATTCATCGCACTCACACTCACCTTCGTAAAGGGCGCTCATGGATTTCTGGCAAAGCGCGCAGTCATGGTGGCGCTTGGAGTAATTGGCGCAGTCCTAGTTGCATGGGCCATTACCAACTAGTTTATTTCCTGAATGAAATATCGCTCTTCTTCATCGCTGTAATCAATATACGAATTGCATTTGGCCCCATGCCGTGCAAATCTTTAATCGCATCCAGTGAGTACTTTCTTAAATCACTTACCTTATAAAGTCCTTCATCAATAAGGGCTCTGCGTGCTGGAGCGGCTAACCCAAGTTCGCGCCATGCTCCATCAACTGCGGCGTATGCATCTAAATCAACTTCACCCGCGGTCACGCCACAACGGTTCTGCGCTTTCTCAGCTTTTCGTTTGGCGGCTGCGCGCATAGCTTCGCCCCGCAACTTCTTTATCTTTGCTGGAGATTGCTTAGCCATTTTCAGATGAGCCTTTTTTAAGGATAAATAAAAAACTCTGGTGCGGGAGGCGGGACTTGAACCCGCACGCCGAAGCACAAGTTCCTAAGACTTGCGTGTCTGCCATTTCACCACTCCCGCTGGAGCGTCATGAGATTGTTATAAAAAACTCATGTACTGGATCATAGGTTAGAGGTAAGTTCGCCTTATACAAAATTTCGGGTTTTCTCGCCCGCACAGCGCGCTCACAAAGCGAAGAAGTGAGGAAGTTACATGTCATTGACTCCAACCCCTGCGGATAAGTTCACCTTCGGACTTTGGACGGTCGGCTGGCAAGCGCGCGATCCTTTCGGTGATGCCACCCGTGGCGCACTCGATCCGGTTCGCACAGTTAATGAACTTGCAGCTCGCGGCGCATATGGAGTTACTTTCCATGATGATGATTTGATTCCATTCGGCAGTGATGATGCATCACGTCGCGGTCACATTGATCGCTTTAAGAAAGCTTTGGCCGAAACCGGAATGCAAGTTCCAATGGCGACTACAAACCTCTTCTCACATCCAGTATTTAAAGATGGTGCATTTACCAGCAACGATCGCGATATTCGCCGTTACGCACTTCGCAAAGCGATGCGCAATATCGAACTCGCAGTTGAACTTGGTGCACATACTTATGTTTGCTGGGGCGGACGCGAAGGCGCCGAATCAGATGCAGCAAAGGATGCTTACGTTGCTCACGAACGTATGCGCGAAGCATTTAACGTACTTAGCCAATATGTTTTAGATAACGGCTACAACATCAAATTTGCAATCGAACCAAAACCAAATGAACCACGTGGCGATATCTTCTTGCCAACAATTGGCCACGCACTCGCCTTTATCTACACCCTGGATCACCCAGAGCTAGTTGGCCTAAACCCAGAAGTTGGCCATGAACAAATGGCCGGACTTAACTTCGTTCACGGAATCGCCCAAGCGCTCTGGCAGAAGAAGTTATTCCATATCGATCTAAACGGTCAGCACGGTCCAAAGTTCGATCAAGATTTGGTATTTGGCCACGGCGATCTCAAGTCAGCGTTCTTCTTAGTTGAACTTCTTGAGCGCTACAAGTACGACGGTCCAAAACACTTTGATTACAAGCCAGGTCGCACCGAAGATGACAAGGGCGTATGGGATTCTGCAACAGCGAATATGCGCACTTACCTTGCACTCAAAGATCGCGCTACCGCCTATCGCAACGATCCACGAGTAATTGCGGCACAGAAAGATTCCAATATTCCGGGACTAACTGAAAACACAATGGGCGCTGGTGAAAGTTGGAAGGATCTTGCAAAAGATTCATTCGATGTCGAAGCAGCCGGCGCGCGTGGTTATCAGTACGAAGCCCTAAATCAGCTCGCTCTTGAGCACCTAATGGGGTTCGGAAAGTAATTCGCTGCGCAGGGTAACCTTGCCCTGTGAGTTCACATTCAGATCTATTAGCTGCCCAAATTCAGGCGGCTATCTCGCACGCCATCGAGCGTGGAGATTTGATCGGAACTGTTCCTGCCACGATCCCATTGGAGCGGCCAAAAAATCGCGACCATGGTGATTACGCATCTTCTATTGCGCTGCAATTGGCTAAGCCCGCTGGAAAGAATCCGCGCGAAGTTGCAGAGCTATTAAAGAAAGAGCTCGAAGAACTTCCAGAAGTTTCCTCTGTAGATATTGCCGGACCTGGCTTTATCAACATTAAATTAAATCGCGCTAGCCAAGCAGATTTAGTACGCACAATTTTGAACGCTAAAGAAGCGTATGGAAAAGGCACGGCTCTTGCTGGCGTAAAGATCAATCTCGAATTTATCTCTGCCAATCCAACTGGCCCGCTGCACTTAGGACACACTCGCTGGGCAGATGTGGGCGATGCACTTGGTCGCGTACTTAGCGCAGCTGGCGCCGATGTAGTTCGTGAGTTCTACATAAACGATCGCGGCAATCAGATGGACCTCTTCGGTCAATCTGTACAAGCTGCAGCGCTGGGCCAACCAATTCCCGAAGATGGCTACCAAGGCGATTACATCGCAGACTTAGCTAAGGAAGTTCTCGCAGAGAACCCAGAGATAACTAAGTTAGAAGCTGAGCCTCGTTTAGTTGCATTCCGTGAAGCTGCTTACAAATTACAACTCAAAGATCAGCAAAGAGTTCTAGATACCTTTAATACCCACTTTGATGTTTGGTTCTCCGAACGCAGCCTGCACGATGGCGGAAGCGTTGAACATGGGCTGGATAAATTGCGCGAGCAGGGCCATGTCTTTGAAGTAGATGGTGCAACCTGGCTGCGAACAACTGACTTTGGTGACGATAAAGATCGCGTACTTGTTAAAGCCAATGGCGATTTAACTTACTTCTCATCTGATACCGCTTATTACATTAATAAACGCGAACGTGGTTTTGATATCTGTATCTACATGCTTGGCGCAGATCACCACGGTTATATCCACCGCTTAAAGGCCACTGCAGCATGTGCTGGCGATAATCCTGAATACAACATTGAAGTATTAATTGGTCAACTGGTAAAGATCATGGAAGGCGGCGAGGAAGTAAAACTTTCTAAGCGCGCCGGAACGATTATTACTCTCGAAGAACTTGTAGAAAAAGTTGGCGTTGACGCTGCGCGCTACACGCTGATTCGTTATCCAGTTGATACCCCAATGGTTATGGATATCGATATCTTGAAGCGTAATACCAATGAAAATCCGGTTTATTACGTGCAATACGCACACGCCCGCATCGCCGCTGTTTTGCGCAACGCTGCAGAGCTAAATATCGCCAGCGGTTTAGATAGCTTTGATCCATCACAACTTTCGCACGATCGTGAAAATGAACTGCTTGGTTCGCTCGCAGAATTTCCACGTATCGTGGCCAGCGCTGCCGAACTCCGCGAACCTCACCGCATTTCACGTTACCTCGAAGAGTTGGCTGGGGTTTATCACGGCTTCTACGCCGATTGCCGCGTCTTGCCGATGGGGGATGAGCCTGCAACTGCGCTTCACAGCGCAAGACTTAATTTATGTGCGGCAACTCTGCAAGTACTGAAGAATGGACTCCTCTTACTTGGCGTCAGTGCGCCGGAGCGGATGTAACCATGTGGTCGAAGAACGTTTCTTTCACCAACGGTGAGCTCCACCTATCTGGAATCGCTGCAACAAAGTTGGCGCAAGATTTCGGCACACCAACATTTTTCATTGATGAAGATGATTTCCGCACCCGTGCTACTGGATGGAATAACGCACTGCGCGATGAATTCGGTTCTCACGCGGGCACTGTTTATTACGCGGCAAAGGCCTTTATTTCTACCGCAGTGGCAACTTGGGTTAAAGAATGCGGTATCGGAATCGATGTCTGCACAGGCGGCGAACTTGCTGTCGCACTCGCTGGTGGAATCGATCCAGCAAAGATTGAAGTGCATGGAAACAATAAATCGGTTGCAGAAATCGATCGCGCAGTAAACGTTGGCGTAAAGACGATCGTTATGGACTCAATCCATGAAATCGAACGCGTTGCCACAATTGCGCGTAAATACAAGAAGGTACAAGGCGTCATGTTGCGCCTAACTCCAGGTATTCAGGCGCACACTCACGAATCAATTTCTACCGCGCACGAAGATGTGAAGTTTGGATTCTCAATTGCCAGTGGCGCTGCTTGGGCGGCGGTTGAAAAAGTCTTGAGCCATCCCGAACTAGAACTACGCGGATTCCATTCGCATATTGGTTCACAGATCTTCGGCACCGATTCATTCCAGCTTGCAGCAGACCGCTTAATCGGATTACTTGCAAAGTACCGCGATGTTTACGGAAAAGAACTTCCTGAGCTTGATCTCGGTGGCGGTTACGGAATTGCTTATCTGCCTGGCGATGAAACTCTAGAACCAGGTGAAGTAATGCCTGCTCTTCGCAGCGCAGTAACCGCTTCTTGCGAAAAACATAAGTTAAGTATTCCAACGATTTCAATCGAACCAGGTCGCGCCATCGTTGGTCCAACAACTTTTACCTTGTACGAAGTTGGAACAACTAAAGATGTTGTGCTCGAAGATGGAAAGATTCGTCGTTACATTTCTGTAGATGGTGGAATGAGCGACAATATTCGTCCTTCACTTTATGACGCCGAATATCACGCAGTTATTGCGCACCGCGCATCATCTGCGACTTCAATTAATTCACGCGTTGTTGGAAAACATTGCGAGACCGGTGACATCGTTATCCGCGATATTAATTTGCCGAGCGATATCGCACCTGGTGACTTAATTGCTATTCCGGCCACTGGCGCATACGGCCGCAGCATGGCCAGCAATTACAACCATGTGCCGCGTCCACCTGTTGTTGCAGTAAAAGATGGAAAAGCCCGCGTAATTGTGCGCCGTGAAAATGAGGAAGATCTGCTCGCACTTGATGTGAAAGAATAGGCAGATGAGCCCAGCAGATAAACCAGTACGTATCGGCATGCTCGGATGTGGCGTGGTCGGCAGTTCTGTCGCACGTTTGCTCCTTGCCGATACTGATGAGCTCTCAACTCGCGCCGGTGTAAAGATGGAACTCGCCCGCATCGCAGTTCGCACAATCAAGCCTTACGAAGGAATCAATCCGAGCCTATTTACAACTGATCCATTTTCAATTGTTAACGATCCCGAGATTGATCTAATCATCGAGGTTATGGGTGGGATCGAACCAGCTCGCGAATTAATCATGACTGCGATCGAAAATCGTAAATCTGTTGTTACAGCGAACAAGGCGCTACTTGCTAGCCATGGCGCTGAAATGTTTACCGCCGCATATGCCAAGGGTGAAGATATTTATTACGAGGCATCAGTTGCTGGTGCGATCCCAATTATTCGTCCAATGCGCGATTCACTTGCCGGCGATTTCGTAACTCGCTTAATGGGAATCGTAAATGGAACAACAAATTACATCTTGACCAAGATGCATGAAGATGACCGCGAATTCGCCGATGTTTTGAAAGAGGCGCAAGCCCTTGGTTACGCCGAAGCAGATCCAACTGCAGACGTTGAAGGCTTTGATGCTGCGGCAAAGGCAGCGATCTTGTCGGGCCTTGCTTTCCACACTCGCGTAACCGTTGACGATGTTTATCGCGAAGGTATTTCAAAGATCACTTTGGAAGATGTGAAGATTGCAAAATCAATGGATCACGTCATTAAGTTGTTGGCAATTGCCGAGCTAACACCTGCCGATGAGATTTCCGTACGCGTTCACCCAGTTATGTTGCATAAGAGCCATCCGCTGGCATCAGTGCGCGATGCTTACAACGCAGTATTCGTTGAAGCCGAATCCGCAGGATCTTTGATGTTCTACGGTCGCGGCGCAGGTGGCGCACCAACAGCATCAGCAATCTTGGGAGATGTCGTTGCAGTTGCTCGCCATATCGCCCTTAACTCAGTTGGCCAGCGCGAAACAGATTATGCAGACCGCGATATTGCACCTATCGAATCAACTAAAACTAAGTTCTTAATTCGCCTAGAAGTCGCTGATAAAGCAGGTGTTTTGGCATCTATCGCTACAACATTTGCAAACCACGGGGTTTCTATTCAGACCGTAAATCAAGCAGGGCGCAATGACGATGCTGAAGTCACCATCGTTACCCACTTAGCAACTGAAGGCGAACTTAAAGCAACAGTTGAGTCCTTGAAGAAGATGGAAGCTGTTCAAAATATTTCTAGTGTTATTCGGGTAGAAGGAGCGATGAACGCATGAGTCTTTTCAAGTCAAAGAAATCTGGCGCGCACCAATGGCGCGGAGTAATCGAGGAATACCGCGATCGCTTGCCAGTATCTGCCAAGACTCCTGTTGTCTCACTGCGCGAGGGTGGCACACCACTTATCTACGCATGCTACTTATCTGAACTACTTGGCAACGATGTCTGGTTAAAGTACGAAGGCATCAATCCAACTGGTTCATTTAAAGATCGCGGAATGACAATGGCGATCTCAAAGGCTGCTGAAGATGGCGCCAAGGCGGTTATTTGCGCATCTACTGGAAATACTTCAGCTAGCGCTGCCGCATATGCAACAAAAGCGGGAATGATTTCTGCAGTGCTAATTCCAGCCGGCAAGATTGCAACTGGAAAACTTGCCCAAGCAGTTATCCATGGCGCACAAATTTTGCAGGTTGATGGAAACTTTGATGATTGCCTAACTCTGGCGCGCGATCTTTCAGATAATTACCCAGTCGCACTCGTTAACTCAGTTAACCCATATCGCATCGAAGGTCAGAAGACAGCGGCCTTTGAAGTAATCGATATGTTGGGATACGCACCAGATATTCACGCACTTCCAGTTGGTAACGCAGGAAATATCACTGCTTACTGGAAGGGCTATAACGAATACCGTAAAGATGGAATCTCTAACTCACTTCCACAGATGTATGGCTTCCAAGCCGCAGGATCTGCGCCACTTGTTAAGGGCAAGCCAGTTCTTAAGCCCGAGACAATTGCAACGGCGATTCGTATCGGTAATCCAGCATCTTGGGACCAAGCCATTGAAGCGCGCGATAAATCAGGCGGCGTAATTGATTCAGTTACAGATAAAGAGATCTTGGCGGCATACGCACTAGTTGCTGGAAAAGAAGGCGTATTTGTTGAGCCTTCATCAGCTGCCGGTATCGCAGGTTTAATCAAATATAAGAAGGCCGGCAAATTGCCTAAGGGTAAGAAGATTGTTATTACTGTTACTGGCCACGGACTTAAAGATATTTCTTGGGCGCTGGAAAAATTTGCCAAGCCAAAGATCGTAAAGGTCAATGCAGTTGCTGCCGCAAAGGCTTTAGGACTTAAGTAAAGCCATGGCTAAACCAACATTTAAAGCCAATCCAATTCAGGTTCAGGTGCCTGCAACAAGTGCCAACTTGGGTCCAGGATTTGATTCATTTGGTTTAGCCCTTGGTATGCACGATCGCTACGTCGTACAAATTCTCGATGACGCCGGTCTTGATATCGATGTCACTGGCGAAGGTGCCGATGATGTCCCGCGCACAGATAAGAACTTACTTGTTAAGGCGATGTATAAAGGTTTTGATTTTCTTGGCGGAAAACCTAAGGGCGTTGCCGTTCGCGCGCTCAATGTAATTCCGCACGGACGCGGACTTGGTTCATCAGCCAGTGCAATTGTTGGCGGGCTATCTCTGGCTCGGGCACTTGTTTTAACTGGCTCGGACAAGATGAGCGATGAAAAGTTATTGCAGATTGCAACTGAGATGGAAGGCCATCCCGATAACGTGGCTGCAGCGCTTTATGGAAACGCGGTTGTTGCCTGGACCGAAGATCAGCACGGCAAAGAAGTTGCGCAAGCTATTTCTTTAAACGTTGATACTCGAATCCGCGCCATCGCATTTATTCCGGCCACTGCAGTTGCAACATCGAAAGCGCGCAAGATGCTGCCCGAAACTATTTCACATCGTGATGCGGCGCGAAATTCTGCAAATACCGCACTGCTTGTGCATGCGCTAACCGTTCGTCCAGATCTGCTTTATCGCGCAACTGAGGATTACTTGCACCAGTCATATCGCGCCGAGGCGATGCCAGCATCTTTCGCACTTCTAACTAAGTTACGTGCTGCAGGAGTTGCGGCATTTATCTCTGGCGCAGGCCCAACTGTCCTTGCCCTTCACACAGGTAACGAATCTGATGTTGCTGAATTAATTAGAGCTGCAGGTTCAAAATTTGAGGCGAAATCCCTAGAGATTTCTCGCTCAGGAGCCGAACTTCTGTAATCCCCACACGGGGTGCTATGGTTATCCCACTTGCTAGTGCCGGAAGTTACGGTGAAAGTCGGCGGGTAATAAATCCAAATCAACAGGCTTTTTGCTGTTACGAACTCAAACTCGTAATCGAAGCCCCAAATGAAAAGATAGAGATGACAGATCAAGAGAAGGAAGTAACGCCAGTACGCTCAAATTCACCAGAGCTTGCCGCGATGAGTCTTCCAAAGTTAAAAGAAGTTGCCGCACAGCTCGGTATCGATGGCGCTGCAAAGCTAAAGAAAGATGCGCTCGTAACCGCAATCGCTGATCTACAGGCAGCAAACCGCGAAGCCGCCAAGGCTGAACGCGAAGCTCGTCGCGAAGCGCGTAATGCAAAGACGAATTCCAATCGTGAAGCCGCTAACAATTCAGCTAACGATTCAGATGGCGATGATGACGGCGAAGAAAACGTGAACG
>JAXITH010000014.1:0-10325 GCA_034680185.1 Candidatus Planktophila sp. | reverse complement strand
TCGCTTTCCGCCGGTTAATTTGAAGTAAGCAACTTGCAGAATTACTGATGCGCTAATAATTACAAATAAGCCACCAAGCGGAATGAGAAGAAGTTCAATACGTAAAGAGGTGGCAATTCCGGCAAGTGCTCCACCGAGTGCGAGTGAGCCGGTATCCCCCATAAAAATCTTTGCAGGAGATGCGTTCCACCAAAGGAATCCGGCACATGCTCCAGCTAGCGCTGCAGATAAAACGGCAAGATCGAGTGGGTCGCGAACTAAGTAACAATTTGCTCCAGGGGCTACTGCACAGCTCTGACCGAACTCCCAAACACCAATCAAGATAAATGCGATGAAGGTCATTACCGCCGCACCAGTTGCTAAACCATCCAAGCCATCGGTGAGATTTACACCGTTACTTGTTGCGGTGACCATGATTACAACCCAGATAACTACGAGAGCAGTTCCCAAGGTGATTGAGGTGTCGCGCACGGTGGATAAATTCTGTGAAATTGGAGTTAGCCCATCGCGATCTGGGAAATGGATGCCGAGATATCCAAAGGATGCAGCGACCATCACTTGGCCAATAATTTTCTGCTTGGCATTTAACCCAAGTGACTTCTGACGTGAAACCTTTAGCCAATCATCCAGGAAGCCAACAAATCCAAGCCCAACCATCAATCCCATAACTAGAAGCGCAGATGTGCTCACGACATTTCGCGTAATCAAGTGAGCGATGAAGTATCCGAGAACGGATGCGAAGATAATAATTATGCCGCCCATGGTTGGCGTTCCGCGTTTGGTGTGATGCGACGAAGGTCCATCATCGCGAATTATTTGTCCGTAGCCACGACGTGCCAAGATGCGAATCAGCGCTGGGGTTCCGAATAGAGATAAGAACAGTGCGATCGAACCGGCGATCAGAATTTCTCTCATTTAAGCATCGCCTCCAATTTCGCGGTTATTCCAAAGTTCGGTAATCATCTCTGCCAAATCTTCAAACTTCTCAGCGCGAGAAGCCTTTACCAAAACAACATCTCCTTCAACCATCTGCGAAACTAATTTCGCAGCTGACTCTTTAGAGTCAAAGAGATGTACCGTGCTGGAGCTGGCTCCAGTTGATCCCCCACTTAAATCTTTCACATACTCTGCAGCAGATACGCAGACCAAATGGTCGATCCCCAACTCTGAAGCAAGGGTGCCAAGGCGAGCATGATGTTCCTCAGATGACGCGCCGAGTTCGTGCATCTTTCCTAAGAACGCCCAAGATTGTCCGCCCCGCTCTTGCGCAAAGAGCACCAAGGTGCGAAGCGCCGCTTCAGTGGACTCAGGGCTTGCGTTGTAAGAATCGTTGATAAGAACCAGGCCGGCTAACTCGTGAATCTCCATACGCCATTTGCTATCTAGTTCAGCGGTAGAAAGTGCGCCAGCGATGACATCGATAGAAATATTTAAATTTGTGGCGATCGCTGCCGCGGCCAAAGCGTTAGCAACTTGATGGATTCCGACAAGACGTAGCGCAACACTTGCTCTTCCAGCTGGAGTTACTAAGTCGAAATGTGGACGACCTTCGCGGATATCGATATCGGTTGCTCTTACGTCAGCGCTTGTCGTCTCGCCAAATGTCACCGTTGGACCATCGTGCAGAGTTGCCATGGCTGGAGTAAATAAGTCGTACTGTCCGAGCACCGCGGTCGCACCAGGCGTTAAGGAGGAAATCATCTCGGATTTAGCCTGAGCAACTGCCTGCGCTGACCCGAATTCACCAACGTGGGCGGTTCCAACTCTTAGAACAACTCCGATATTTGGTCGAGCCATTTTGCAGAGAACTGCAATATCTCCGATATGACGCGCACCCATTTCGAGAATGCAGTACTTGGTTTTTGTATCGCATTGCAAGAGAGTTATTGGCGCACCGAGTTCGTTATTGAAATTCCCTAAAGGCGCAACAGTTGGTGCAACGGATTCCAAAATATGTTTTAGTAAGTCCTTAGTTGTGGTCTTGCCTTGTGAACCCGTAAGTGCAATTACCTCAAGATCGGGCAGAGCCTGGCGCACATGCGCTGCCAAGAGATTCAAAGAATGTAAAACATCTTTTACGACAATGCAGCGCTCTGATACCTGTTTAGTAACAAGCGCCAGCACTGCGCCATGGGAAAAAGCATCGGTTACATAGTTATGTCCATCGGTCTTCTCTCCCGCCAGAGCGAGAAATACCGAACCTGCAGTTGCCTGGTCTGAGGCAAAGACAGGCGCTGCAGTTACAGAAATATCTGATCCAATTAGTTCTCCGCCAACAATCTTGGCAATTTCAGATGCTTGTAATGGAATCACTTGGCACCTGCGATCGTTTGCGCCAAAACCTGGCGATCATCAAATTCATATTTCTTGCCCGCAATTTCTTGGCCTAATTCGTGGCCCTTACCAAGAATTGCCACGGTGTCACCAGGTTGCGCAAGCGAAACCGCATACTCGATCGCGCTCTTACGATCGGCAATCACGCGGGCTGGTTCAGCAACCACTTGCTTGCCAACCATCGCTTCCAAAATCTTCAAGGGATCTTCAGAGCGCGGATTGTCACTGGTAAAGATTGCAACATCTGAACCGGACGCTAACGCCTGCCCCATCAATGGTCGCTTCGTTGAATCACGATCGCCACCGCAGCCAAGTACCGCGATAACTTTTCCTTTTGGTAAATCCACGAATTGAATCCAGAACGTTTTTAACGGCGTCAGGTGTGTGCGCATAATCAACGATCGCCGAAAATTCTTGACCGACGTTTACTTCTTCTAGGCGCCCTGCTGCCCCGGCAATCTTCGGAAGAGCTGCAGCCACATCTATTGGATCTACTCCTGATTCAACCGCAATCGCAATTGCCATCAAGAGATTATCGAGGTTGTAGCCCCCACGAAGCAGGGTCGATGATTCGATCAATATTCCACCGGTGCCGCGCGCCTTGAAATGAATCTGTTTTCCAAATTCATAGATATCAAAATAGTGCCAACTAGCTTTTGTATTTGTTCGTGAGATTGTGATTACTGGTAACTCAGTAGAAACTGCAAGTTTTGCTCCGTATTGGTCATCAATGTTAATAACCGCTTGGTCGGCAAATTCAAAGGTAAACAACTTTGCTTTAGCGGCGAAGTAGCTATCAATATCACCATGAAAATCCAAATGATCTTGCGTCAAATTCGTAAACCCGACAAAGGCAAAATGCGCTCCTTGGGCGCGATGCAGAACCATCGCATGACTTGAAACTTCCATCACTAAATGGCGCATATGGCGTTCGCGCATTACCGCTGCCAGCGACTGCAAATCTGTCGCTTCAGGTGTGGTGCGCGCACTTTCTACAGATTCTTTGCCGATACGAGTTTCGATAGTTCCGATTAGCCCCGATTCGCGTCCAGCTGCTTCAAAGATCTGGTGAATCAACGTTGTGACTGTGGTCTTGCCGTTGGTACCTGTAATACCGATACTCGCTAAGTCACGCATCGGCTCGTTATATAAAAGAGCGGAGATATTTCCTGCCACTCGACGAGGATCGCTTACGACCAAAACGGGCGCGCCTTTTACGAGCGCAGCGCCTTCAGTATCGGTTAAAACCGCGACAGCGCCTTTGCTGATTGCGCTTTCGGCAAAGCTAGCGCCGTGACGATTAGCCCCAGCAATAGCGATAAATAGATCGCCTGGCTCAACGTCTTGATCGTTAAGGGTTACGCCAGTGATGCGAATCTGCGATAGCTCGTTTTCACTTAACTTTGATTTAGCAGAGACTAGGCCTGCAACTTTTCCTAAATCAATTTCACTCTGGTTGAAGGGGCGCATTATCTGCTCTTCAAACTCGCTTGGGTCGTTGCAGCTGCAACTTTACGTTCTTGTCTGCGAAGTTCTGCCTGAGTTAGGGCAACTGGCTTTACCTTGGTACCAGTTGGTGCAACATGTTCAGATTGCAAAACAAAAGTCATCACCTTTTTAAATACTGGACCACCGAGTGAGCCGCCGTAGTGAGCTCCCTTTGGATCTTGGATCGTCACGCTGATTACATACTTTGGAGCATCGGCCGGTGCGAAGCCGATAAATGATGCCGTGTAACCGCTGTAACATCCGCAACTTGAGTCATAACGTTGTGCGGTACCTGTCTTACCAGCAACGCGATAACCAGGAATCGCAGCACTTGGCGCAGTACCTTGTCCTGAAACAACAGATTCCATCATTAGGCGAACTTGCTGAGCAGTCTTAGCGCTTACAACTCTCTCTGTTGTTCGCGCACCCGCTTCAGTAAATTTTCCAGAAGAGTCGCTGGTGCCGGCAATTACTGTTGGAGAAACACGTAGCCCATCATTTGCGATCGTTGCAAAGATACTTGTGGCCTGCATAGCGGTAAGTGAATAACCCTGACCGAATGCGACAGTTGGTGCAGTTGTTCCAGACCAATCACTTACGGGGCGGAATAAACCTTTTGATTCACCTGGTAGCCCAGAGCCGGTTGAAACACCAATTCCAAATTTTGTTAAGTAACTGTGCAAAGTGTCGTTTGAAAGCATTTCACCGATTTTGATCGTTCCAGTATTCGACGAAACGGCCAAGATTCCAGAAGTTGTTAACTGCTGAACTGGATGGCGTTCGTGATCGTGGAAGGTATCTCCCCCGCGCTTAATTGAGTATGGGACAGATAGAACAGTTTCGGGAGTGATCTTCTTCTCTTCCAAAGCTGCTGCCAAGGTCATAATTTTTCCCGTTGAACCTGGCTCGTAAACATCTTGTACTGATGGATTGCGCATCAATGATTGAGAAACAGTTTTCGTATTGTTTGGATCAAAAGTTGGAGCGGTTGCATGAGCCAAGATATGGCCCGTCTTGGGATCCATAACTATTACTGTTCCGCTGGCTGCGCGGGCCTTAGAAACTGCTTCCTGAATCGCGTTAGCTGCAACCCATTGCACATCGCGATCGATTGTTAAGCGAACAGTTGTACCTTTCTTGGCGGCGATAATTTCATTTTGAGATCCAGGAATCTCTGCACCTAAACCGCGCGCATATGAATAACGACCATCTGTGCCTGAAATAATTGAGTTCATACTTGATTCAAGACCGGTCGCACCAATTCCATCTTGGCGAACGAAGCCGACAAGTGAAGAAACTAGCGAACCTGATGGGTATTCACGGATGTAATTGCGTTCTGCGAAGAAACCTAAAATTCGCTTATCAAAATTCTCTTTAGACAGGGCAGCGTTATGGGCGTCAATGGAATCACTTAGTGTGCGCCAGACTGCCGGCTTCGCGCTACGTGCCACCATTGAGTAACGCTTTGTTCCAGAGATTGCGCTCTGAACTTGCGCAACTGTCATACCTAATATCGGTGCTGCAAAGTTTGCGGTAGCGGGTGCATTGGTAATCAAAGTCTGATCGACCACGATGTTGATCGCCGAAACGCTACGTGCGAAAGCGATGCCATTTATATCTGTGATCTCACCACGGGCTGCTGGTATTCCGCGGGTTGATTCCATTTCATTTGCCGCTTTTGCCCGGTAGTCGCTGGCTTGAATCGCTTGAATCTGAACTAAGCGAGCAGCGAAAACCATGAAGAAGATCAAGATAAATATGAGAAGAATGCGGATGCGAGATGCCGCTAAATTTAAATTACCCACGAGCAACTACTCCATCTGCTGAAGCGGCTACACCTGGTGTCAGATTCAGAAATACAGGTGAATCCGATGGTCGCATTCCTATCTCTGCGGCCTTTTTAGCAAGTGCTTCGGGTGACGATGCGCGATCGATCTGACGATTAATGGCCTCGCGTTGATCAGCCACAATCTTGGCCTCAGCTTTTAACTCTGAGAGAGTAAAGGCATCCTGTGCCAGGAGAATATTTACAACCAAAAGAATAAGTAGCCCAACGCCGGCAACTGCAGAGAGAAATATTGCAAAGAAGCGATGAGTTGCTTGGGCTCCATCGGAAACATTTGGAACTAACTTCAAGAATACTTCTGCCGACTTCTCGGTAAGTTTTTGACGTGGCGCACGTGGTGCACGATTAGGAATCGATTGAGCAAGGGCCATTTATGCCGCCAACCTTTCGATCGCACGAAGTCGCACTGAGGCAGAACGTGGGTTATGCGCAAGTTCTTGATCCGATGGCGTCTCGCCAGATTTTGAAACCAATGCAAATTTCGCAGCAAACTCAGGAAGTTCAACCGGAAGATCGCGCGGTGTCTTGGATGTTGAGCGCTCAACAAAGATCTCTTTAACGATGCGGTCTTCCAGAGACTGGAAGGAGAGGACTACTACGCGACCGCCGACCATCAATAGATCTAGCGCTATTGGCAGAGCGCGCGTGATCGCACCAAGTTCGTCATTTGCTTCGATGCGTAGCGCCTGGAAAGTGCGCTTTGCGGGATTGCCACCTGTGCGACGAGTGGCTGCAGGAATGCTCTCTTTAATTAATGTTGCTAGCTCTTGTGTTGAATTCAGAGGTGCTTTTGCGCGCGCCTTAACAATGTTTTCGACGATGCGGGTAGCAAATTTTTCTTCTCCGAAGGTGCGCAGAATCTTTACAAGCGCACCCGGTGCATATGTATTTACGATCTCAGAAGCTGTAATTCCACGTGTGCGATCCATACGCATATCAAGTGGCGCATCCTGCGAATAAGAAAATCCGCGTTCTACTTCATCTAATTGAATTGAAGAGACGCCTAGATCAAAGAGAACACCATTAACTTTTACATAACCATGGCTGGCGACTACTTCGCCGATGCGATCGAAGATAGCGTGATTAGGTTTGAAGCGATCTCCAAATCGAGCAAGGCGTGCGGATGCGCGTTCAAGGGCAATCGGGTCGCGATCAATTCCGATAATAGTGAGCGTTGGAAACTTTTCAAGAAGCGCTTCGGTGTGACCGCCTAAGCCAAGTGTGCAATCAACAATTACAGGAGATTCGTTTAAGGAAGTAGTTGAGGAGAGTAATTCAATACAGCGATCAAGCATTACTGAAATATGTTGCGTGCTTGCATCGTTCATACACTCCCCCTTTTCTTTCTCTAAACATTTAACGATCGGTTTAATTTATTTATTTTTAAAACATCTCTCATCTCTGGTCACCGCCGGCCGACGGATCTAACGAAAGCGACACCGGGGAAGGGGTGTCGCTGCCGGCTTTAGGTCGGCGGTGGCCACAGATGAGAGCGCTATTAAGTTTTTATTTAATTTTTATTAAGTTGTTTTAATTTTTCTCAGAAGAGACCCGGAAAAATCTCCTCTGAAACCTCGGCAAAGCCCTTTTCGCGATCTGTTAAATAAGAATTCCAAGCTGCGTTATCCCAAATTTCAACGCGCGTATTTGCACCGATAACAACGCACTCTTTTTCAAGTCCTGCATATGTACGAAGTCCTGCAGGAATAGTTACGCGACCTTGGCGATCAGGAATTTCATCGTGTGCGCCGGCAAACATCACGCGCATGTAATCGCGCGCATTCTTTGATGTAACTGGTGCCTGGCGCAGAGTTTCGGTGATCGTTGCAAATTCAGCAGATGGGAAAACGTAGAGACAACGTTCTTGACCTTTTGTAATTACTAAACCGGCAGAGAGTTCTTCGCGGAATTTTGCGGGAAGGATTAAGCGGCCCTTTTCATCAAGGCGTGGCTCGTGGGTACCGAGAAACATCTTCGCGAACCCCCTTCCCCGAGGACTCTCTTAAGCGGAGAAACCCGCTTAATCCCCCACTTTACTCCACTTTCCTCCTTTTTCAACCACCCTCCGCCACCTTTCCCCCACCTTCTCCCCACGCCTCCCCACCTCGGCAGCCCTGAAAAAGGGCAAGAAAAAAGCCCCCGCGTGAGCGAGGGCTTGGTTGGAGATTTCTAGCGGCGGCTAGCCGTTATTGCGCTGATCCCAGCGGTCTTCGAAGCCTTTGGTAAAGCCTTTTCCAAGGTTTAGGCGGCGAGCGCCTTTAGCTGGGCGAGCGCCTTTTACGCCAGATGCGATCGCATTTATGAGGGCGATTACGCCTACAAGGGCGATTACGAAGCCGGCTACGCCTACCAGGGTCGCCTGAGCGATAAGCCCAGCAAACAAGGTAGCGATTCCAATTACTAGCGCGGCAGCCCCGATTGCAGCTCCTGGCCCACGACGGCGAGCGCCGGTGAGCGTAGAGACTAGAGCTGGGTCATCAGCAGAAAGCGCCTGCTCCATCTCAGCTAATAAGCGTAATTCGCGATCAGAAAGTGCCATATCCCCACAATAGAACAAGTTAAGAACTCTTGCTACTCCTCGGAATCTTCATCGGATTCGGCCTTAATTAGGCGCCCCGGACGCACGCTGCCCCGTCCGAAGCGCGCCTTTGCGCGATCAATAGCCCCTTCAGCATCGCGCCAACCCTTCTCGCGCGCACCTAAGACCAATTGTTCTGGTGAATCTTCCTGCAAGTTCTCAAGTGATACTCCTACCAAGCGAAGCCGGGCACGATCAATCTTTAACGCCAGGTAAAGCGCCTTAACAACTTCATAAACCTCGTGGGTGCTATCGATTGCAAGTGGCAGAGTCTTGGAGCGATTGATCGTTGAGAAATCCGCAAAGCGCACCTTGATCGAAATTGTCTTTGCAAATAAACCTTTCTCACGTAAACGTGCAGTCGCCTTCTCGGTCATTCGGAGAAACTCTTGCAAGATCTCAATTGGGTTATCCAAGTCTGTTGAAAATGTTTCAGCAGCAGAAATAGATTTGTCTGGCTCTTCTGGGGTTACATCGCGATAATCGCGTCCCCACGCAAGTTCATAAAGTGAAGCACCTGCAGCATCACCAAGTACGCGAATTAAAGTATTGCGCGGAGTGTTGGCGATATCGGCCACAGTGTGAAGTCCCAATCTTTCTAGTTGCTCGGCGGTCTTTGGCCCGACTCCCCAGATTGCGCCAACTGGCAGCGGGTGTAGAAAAGTTAAGATGCGATCAGTTGTAATTTCCAGCATGCCATTTGGTTTGCAATGTTGTGAGGCCAACTTTGCAATAAATTTTGAAGGCGCAATACCAACTGAACAGGTTATGCCTTCTTCTCGCTCTACTCTGGCACGAATCTCTGTTGCGATTTCGCGACCTGTGCCCAGCAATTTGCGCGCACCTGTGACATCTAGGAAAGCTTCATCGAGTGAGATCGGTTCAACGAGCGGTGTAAATGATTCGAAGATCTTCATTACGCGTTCGGAGATTTCAGAGTAGCGATGGTGATCGGGGGCGATAAAGATTGCGTTAGGTGCCATACGTTGCGCCCGGCCCACTGGCATTGCGGCACGGATTCCAAATTTACGTGCCGCGTAGTTTGCAGATAGGACAACTCCGCGCGCACCTGCGCCAACAACAACTGCTTTGCCGCGAAGTTCTGGGTGATCGAGTTCAGCTACAGATGCGTAGAAGGCATCCATATCCACATGCAAGATCGTGGCCTCTTGTGGCTTTTCTTGGCTCATATCGCTCTCTCGATTAATTTGCGCGACCACTTTTCATAAGCCTGGCGCAGGTCCCAGGCACCGCTAGCGTTGATCGAGATACCGCGTTCGCCGGTGCGTCTAGTTTTGCCACGGACTAACAATAAGGATGTTGAGTAGAGAGTGGAAGCAAAACCCTCTTGCGCATCAGAGAAGAATGTTGAATCGGTACAGCCATAACCATCATCGAGAGTTAAGAAGATAACGCGCCGCCCAGAGCGCACTGGTGGGGTCTGCATCGCCACCTTTACTCCTGCAACCAAGATATCGCTCTGTGATCGCAGCGTTAGTAGATCTGATGATTTAACTGCGCCGATCGCATTTAGAAATGGCGCATAGAACTCGAGCATATGGTGAGTGATATCCATTCCTAAGCGTTCGACTTCGTTGCGCACTTTTTCGGAAGCGCCCATCGCAGGTAGACCACTGGTGGCAAGTGCAGGTGGTGCAAAGCCAAAGACCATCTGCGAACCAGAAATATTTGAGGCAGGCGAACGAGTTAGATCGGATAAATGTAAAAGTAGATCGCGATGATTTAGGGCGCCATCACTAAGTGAATGCACTCGATCAAAAGCGCCAGTCATGATCAAGGTTTCGATAATTGGATGTGATGCACCTGATCTGCGATAGAAATCTGCTAAATCGATATAAGGGCGGCCTGCGATTATTGAATTGATCTCCCCCGCGCTAATGCCGCCAACTGTAGAAAGTGCGATGCGTACGCTGTAAGCGCCATCGTTACTTTTCTCAACTGTATAACTCTCGTTGGAAAAATTAATATCAAGCGGTGCCAGCCCGACGCCTAACTGGCGCGCTTCATCAACCATTAAACGCTTTGGGTACATGCCGGGGTCGTGAGTAAGAACTCCAG
>JAXITH010000013.1:0-10473 GCA_034680185.1 Candidatus Planktophila sp. | reverse complement strand
AGTACCGAGATAATCTCGCGTCATATTCGGGGAATGGGCGAACGCTGGTTGTGGCACCACCTAGTTCAGATGCGCCTTCTAAAAGCACAACGCTTTTTCCCGCTTTTGCTAGATATGTGGCTGCGACTAAACCGTTGTGGCCACCGCCCACGACGATGGCATCGTATTTCTTATCTGCGCTCATATTTGATTTAGAGTGCTCGTGCAATACGTTCGAAAGCTTCAGTGATAATTGATGGACTAGTCGCAAAATTTAGGCGCACAAAATCTTTACCGAGCTCGCCGTAGATATGCCCTGGGTTGAACGCTACTTTGGCTCGTTCTATAAGCGCTGCTCCTGGGTCTTCACCAAGATTCAATTTACTTACATCTAGCCACGCCAAGTAAGAACAATGTGGGATTGAATAATTAATCACTGGAATTCGAGAGTCGATGAGATTAGAAATTAAATTTCTATTTTGATCGAGTTGTTCGAGAGCCAAATCCAACCAAGGCTCACCTTTTTCAAAAGCTGCAACAGTTGCAAAGGCTCCGAGAAGAGATGCGCGGTAATGCATCGCAGGTGGCAACTCATTTAACTTTTCATGCATCTTTTCATTTTGCGAAATAATGATTGCGCACTTCAACCCTGCGATATTCCAACCTTTGCTTGCCGCGGTCACGGCTACACCGACATCAGCAGCTTCGGCGCCGAGGGCCAAGAATGGAATAAATGGTTGCTCTTTATAGGTAAGCGGAGCGTGGATTTCATCTGAAATAACAATTACGCCATATTTTTTAGCAAGAGCGATAATGTGCGTTAAATCTTCCTTACTGTAAACCTTTCCCATTGGATTATGGGGGCTGCACAGTAAATGAACTTTTAGCCCGCTTTGATAGGCCTTTTCGATGCCATCCCAATCGTGGCTCCATCCAGTTCCATCTGCTTCGCTGGGATTCTTCTTAAATGGAACATCAACCATCTCAACTTTTGTTTCGCGGATCCAAGTGTAGAAATTTTGATATACGGGAGAACTGATAAGAACTTTTTCTCCAGGCTTGGCAAAGACGCGAATTAACTCAACAACTGCAACTCCGACATCGGTTGCGATACGCACATACGTTGGTTCGACATCCCAGTTCCAGCGACGTTTTGCAAAACCCGCAAAGGATGTTCCCATTTCAGGAATTGCACCCAGATAGCCCATATCCGAAGTTGAAACCATCTCGGACAAGATCTCGCGAATAGGCTGTGCAACTGGGAAATCCATCTCAGCCACTGGTAGAGGCAAGATGTCATGCGAGAAGCCTCGCCATTTCTCGCTGCGGTGCTTCTGTAATTCAGCGAGTGAGGGTACGGAAATCAGGCTGTCGCTCATGTGCGCGAGTATGCCAGTTACGCCTCGTTTGGCGAAAGGCGGCGCGTGGAGTTTCTTACTACAAGAGTTGTTGGCAGCACTAAAGAATGTGTTTCAGCGCTGGGTTTACGAATTCGCTCCATAATCGACCATGCAGCCATCTCACCCATTAGTTGAACCGGTTGTTCGATAGTCGTTAAATCTGAATATTCCGACATCTCATGGCCATCGAAACCGATAATGGAAATGTCATCAGGCACCTTTAGACCATGGCGACGAATTGCTTGCATCGCGCCAAAAGCCATCTCATCTGATTCGCAGAAAATAGCTGTAGGGCGATTCGGACGGGCGAGAAGGTCATCCATTGCACGGGATGCGGTGTTCATGGTGAAGTCTCCATGCAATTCTCGTGATGGAACCCATTCCAGTCCGCTCTCTTGCAGCGCTTGCATAAAACCCTTGCGGCGATCCTGCGGAACGCTGAAGTTAAATGGATCATCGGGATGTCCTGACATCAAGCCAATTTTCTTATGGCCCTGATTTACCAAATGTTGCGTAGCCGTGCGCGCTGCTGCGACATCATCGATTGCAACGCTAGAGCAATTCTTATGGTGCATTCCCACTAAAGAAACAGGGATACCGAGGTTTAACATGGAATCAAATTCTTCTTCGGTTGGTGGAAGGCTAATAACAATTAACGCATCGACGCGCCCCTTTAGGAGTTGATGCTGGAAGAGCCGCTCACGGCCTTTCATTTGACTGAAGTTATATAGAAGCAAATCAAAGCCAGCTTCACGCAGCGCTTGTTCAGCTCCGCTAATTACTTGCGCGAAATACCAACGCGAAATGTACGGAGCTACAACGCCGATGCTATTTGTTCGACCTAGTGGCGCGCGCTTATTAATTGGCTCGATTGGGTAGTTAAGTTTTTCCGCGGCGGCCATAATTTTGGCGCGGGTTGCATCATTGACGTGATGAAAGCCGCGAAGAGCGCGAGAAACAGTGGCCGTTGATACGCCCGCTTCTTCGGCGATCTCTTTTATACCCGCCATTGCGCTCTCCTTTCCCTCTGATTCGCGCCTGCTGCAAGTCCTGTAAATGGACTGCAATTAATGTAAAAGTACGGCAAGGAACCTGTAAGTTGCAAGGGCTATGCGGGGCCGAGATACCCTGCGCACACCCTTAACGAATAATGGAGCCAATCGAGTGAAGAAGGCGAAGCCGCTGATTTCTGAGGCAGAGATGATCTCGGCTATCACCGATCTTTCTGCGCGAGATAAACGGTTGGCAAAAATTATCGCCGCTCATCCTTTATGCACGATAGGGCGAAATCCAAAGCCCGTTTCACATTTTGAATCTTTAGTTGAATCTGTAATTTCCCAACAACTTGCGGTTAAAGCAGCAGACACTATCCACGCCCGCGTTGTCGATCTGGCAAAAGGCAAGATTTCTCCGAAGCGCATCTTGAAGATAAATGAAGCTCAGATGCGCGAGGCAGGTGTATCAGGAGCAAAATTTAAAACTATCCAGGGGCTAGCAGAGGCTGCACATTCCAAGCGAATTCGCATTAACGAGTTACATGAAATTGAAAGCGACGAGGAAATCTCAGCGCAACTAACTTCCCTCTGGGGTATCGGGCCTTGGACGGTAGATATGTTCATGATGCACCAATTGGGGCGCTTAAATATCTGGCCTACCGGTGACCTCGGAGTAAGACGCGGATACGAGAAGATTTATAAACTCAAAGATGAAATAACTCCGGCAGAGTTAGATAAAAAGGGCGGAAAATTCACCCCATATCGCAGTGTTGTTGCTTGGTATTGCTGGAGAGCGTTAGAGAAGTGAAGTTACTTAGCTTCTAAAATCATGGCAACGGAGTTTATGCACCAACGTTGATCTGTTGGAACGTCATAACCTTCGCCGTTAAAGACATGGCCTAGATGTGAATCGCAGGCGGCACATCGAACTTCGGTTCTGATGCGTTCTGGAAGCGATCGATCTTCGACCAATGTGACGGCATCATCGGCGGTCGGTGCATAGAAAGATGGCCAGCCACAACCTGAGTGGAACTTGGTTTCGGAGCGGAAGAGCTCTGAATTGCAAGCTTTGCAACGATAAATGCCGACTGTTTCGCTATCTGTGTATTCGCCTGTGAAGGGAAGTTCGGTAGCGCTATTGCGAAGAACATCGTAAGAGTGCGGATCAATTCTCGCTTTTAGTGCAGCTTCATCTATCTCAATTTTTTCCACCATTAGATGCTCGCTCCTTGAGGAAATGCGGTACCGGTGCTTGAATGGCAATCATAACCGTTGGGATTCTTGGCAAGGTATTTCTGGTGATACTCCTCAGCCAAGTAGTACTCAACTCCGTCAGCGCTCAAAATTTCTGTAACAATCGGGCCAATTCCATCAGCAGTTAGCGCACCTTGATAGAGCTCTTTCGTTGCGAGCGCCTCTGTCATTTGTTCAGGTGAAGTCGTATATATAGAACTTCGATATTGGGTTCCGATATCTCCGCCTTGCGCATTTAGCGAAGTTGGATCATGCATCGTCCAAAATTCTTCGAGTAAGCGGCGATATGAAACAACCTTTGGATCAAATTCGACGTAGACCATTTCAGCATGTCCGGTAGCGCCAGTACAAACAGCTTCATAACTTGGATTGGCCGTTGTGCCGCCCATGTAACCGACGCTGGTATTTACAACGCCAGCGATATTCCAATAGCGCCGTTCAGCGCCCCAAAAACAGCCAGTTGCGAAATATGCGATCTCCATAGTGCGCATTCTTTCAGGTCACCGCCATTCCCGCTCATTTAGGTATCCATTTAGGTAACCAATTAGGTAACCAATTGAGTTATTTAGTTGGGTAACCTTGCCTCACCTGCGCCCCCGTAGCTCAGGGGATAGAGCACCGCCCTCCGGAGGCGGGTGCACAGGTTCGAATCCTGTCGGGGGCACGCGACCTAAATCACCTCACTTTGAGCAAATCTCTTTCCATTCATCCTTGTTTATCAACCAAGTAACAGGGAGAATTGTCCACTTACGCGAGAAGAGATTTATCTCGGAGCGTTTATCTATTTTTGTAATTACCCGAAGGAGTTGACTCATGGATTGGCGACATCAATCAGCATGCCGCGAAGAAGATCCAGAGCTCTTCTTCCCTGTCGGCAACACGGGTCCTGCACTTACCCAAATTGAAGAAGCGAAAAAAGTCTGTAACCGATGCGTCGTAAAGGATGCATGCCTAGCTTGGGCGCTTGAGAGCGGACAGGATGCTGGAGTTTGGGGCGGACTTTCTGAAGATGAACGTCGTGCACTTAAGCGTCGCGCTGCGCGTAATCGCGCTCGCATGATGGAACAGAACAACTCAATTTAATTTAACAATTCCTCGTAATTAAATGGGGAAAGTTAAGCGAGCTTCAGTTCCGCTATCTGTTCTAACTAAATCTATATTTCCACGCAACTCATTTTCGGTTAACGTGCGCACGATCTGTAGCCCAAGATTTGAAGACTGGGTAAGTGAGAAACCATCTGGCAGGCCAACGCCATCATCCAAGATTGTAATTTGCGCGCCATCGCCAGTTCGATTTACTGCAATCGTTAAATGGCTTCCGGACTCGGCAAGCCCATGTTCCAAAGCGTTGTGGATCAACTCTGTAACCACCAATGAAAGTGGAGTTGCAACTCGTGGGTCTAGCGCTCCAAGTTCTCCGGTTCGCGAAATCTGTAACTCCCCCATCCGTGGACTTAGTTCAAGGGCGTGAGTAACTAGCCGATCTAGGACTTCATCAAAGGCGACGGATGCTTCAGCGCTACTGGAGAGCGTTTCATGTACCAAGGCGATTGATGCGATTCGGCGGACAGCTTCATTCAAGGCTGCGCTGGCAGCCGGATCATCAATACGTCGTGATTGCAATCTAAGCAGCGCCGACACGGTCTGTAAATTGTTCTTAACGCGATGGTGAATTTCTCTAATAGTTGCATCTTTAGTGACTAGTTCACGTTCGCGACGTCGCAGTTCGGTAACGTTTTGCAGAAGGACTATCGCACCGATTCGATCGCCACCTGCGAGTAGTGGAAGAGCAAGTAAATCAACGGTTCCACCAGCATTTTCAATTTCTACTCGTCGCAGTGATTTGCCGCTTAATCCGACTTCCACCGCTTCTTCGTGCGCTTCTCGTTTGGCGATCGAAACTTTGCGAGCTACTTCACCGAGATTATTTCCTTCTAACTCTCCAGCCCAACCCATTCTGCTAAAGGCTGATTTAGCGTTTGGACTGGCGTAGATAATCGCACCATTAATATCTAAACGAATAAGTCCATCACCTACACGCACCGCAGGATCGAATAACTCGCTGTGCTCGGTGTATGGAAATGCGCCCTCAGCCACCATGCGATAAACGTTATGTGCAACTTCGCGATAATTTAACTCTAAGCGACTTGGCTGGCGCATCAATTCAGCATTGCGGTGTCGAGAGATAATTGCAATTACTTGATCATCCAGAATGACCGGGATCGTCTCTTCTTTGATGTAAATATCGCCAAATTTTTCCGGATCTGCATCTCTGACAATTTCTGCTCCAGAGAGCGCTTGATCAATTCTCGGACGAGAACCCCAGGTAATTTCCTCGCCTATTAAATCTTGATTAAAGACCGTTGCTGCAGTTGTTGGTCGTATATGTGCGACTGCCACATAACCAGAGGGCCAACTTTTGAAATCTTTGCGCAGTGGAACCCAAAGAATTAAATCTGCGAACGAGAGGTCGGCAAGAAGCTGCCAATCTGCGGTTAACTCGCGGATTCGTCGAATTTGTTTAACGTCAAGTGGGCTTCGATCCCTTAAATACTCTTCTAGCTTTGGCACTTGGAAATTACCTACTTAGCCAGTCCTGTAGCGCTGGTTCAATTTCTTGGGTGGCAAACCAAGTTAGCTCTTCACCATCTGGGGAAACTGAGAATGCACATTGCACGCTCTCCCAATTCGCTAGGCCGCTTAGAATCACAAAGTTCTCACCATGTTCGGCTATTTCAGAATCAGTTACTTCTAGGGCCAATATAAATCCTTCGGCAGTGGCATCGCCGCGCATTTCTAGCGCTTCATCTGCGGCCAACATAGAAAGCAGAAATTCGCCTTCTTCTTCATCCATCTCGCTGTTGGCAGTTAAGAACTTAATGGTTGGGGCATACAGCGGACCGCATTCCATCGACTTTGTTTTAAGGAATGTGGCTATCTCTTCAACTGTGACTGGAAGATAACCGCGCATAGATCTAAGGGTATAAGAGAAATGACGGCGCCATAACGCCAATTTTGAGAGTTACGCGATGATCGATTGAGCGAGCTTTTGTATTTCTTTTCGAAGCGCGCTGCGCTCACCCGTTTGCGCCAATGTAGATCTTTCGGCGATAGCGCCATGACAAGACCGTGAATCCCAGGGCAGGCTCCAGTTCGTTGAATAGCGCACATGATCTTCTCTGGCCAGGCCTTGGTGAGTGCTCCGCTTATTTATCGCCTCAGTAAAAACTAGATGCCTTTTCGCAGCAATTGAAAGACCCGATGTCTTCTTTGAGAAATCCTCGAAACGTTTACGGTCTATCGCTGAGTTTCCGATTGTGACTATGAAATCATCGGCACAACGTGTTGCCCAGATCTTCACCGCAGAGACCCATCTTCGATCCGATAGCTCTTGGCTCAGAAAAGCAAGAGAACCAAGATCAATAACAACTAAATCAAACTCATCTCCCGCGGCGATAACTCTGCTTTCAAAGCCGCTTATATTCTCTTGGGTTAACTCCATAACCGATAAATTCTCGGATACTTCCCGCCAAAAGAGCTCTTGGGAAACCTTGCGAAGATCCATATAGAAGGAGATCGCTGGCGCCTGAAAGTTCGCTTCTACCAATAAAGCTTTGCGCCCAAGAAGTGCAATTTCTTGCGCAACATTAATTGCCAGCGTCGTATTACCGGTTGCATGACCCACTCCTCCAATTGCAACCACCCGTGCCTTACATTTCTTCACGCTATGAATTAATGGGGTGCGGGTGCCTGTGAAGCGAATGTTTTCGAGAATTAGCAGGATAAGTTCATCAGGCGCTTTCGGTCTAGCAAAAATATTTCTAAAGCTTTGAACATCTCCGGTTTGATCGGAGAACCCAAAGAATGAGATCTCAGATGTTGCCAATGAGTTGATCTCATCACTTGTTATGCCATCTAAGTCGGGTGAGTAAATGACCAGAATTTTCCTGCCAGAATTCCGAAGAAGAGCAGAGCGAAGCTCTGAGATATCCATAACTCGGGCAACTACATCCCAACCCTGCTGATACAAAGCGCCAGAAACTAAACCCTCGAATTCAGGGTCGGAGATCGCTGTTATTACCGATGGAAAATCTACGGAATCCACGGTTAGCCCGCTGCGCGAACTATTACTAGGCGACCGCTTACTGTGGAGTTTAAAAGGTTAATAATCTGGTTATCTAGAAGCGAAATAGTTAGGGCAACTTCTGAGGAGAAATTTGAAGATTTTCGATCTAACGAACGAATATATGCCTGCCTAACAACTATCTCAGGGCTGCCGATCTGTACTCCGCCCATCGCAGAGTCAGGAACCCAATAAATATTTATCGCCTCACCAATAGAAAGATCGATGGGTAAGTCGGCACTGCGTACTGCAATAGGAACCTGCTGCGCTCTATCAGTTGGCGCTAAGTCGCTGACTTCGTTTATCGCGATTAACTCCCCCGCGCTTTGTGCACGGAGAAGATAACTTCCAACCAGAGAAGTTTCGCTCGAAATGTAATCTGAAGAAATCTCTCCAAGTGCAACCTTGACCAGGGAGATATCTTCTTGAGAAATTTCAGAGCCCGGCGCCAGATTTCCTTCTGCAACCCAATAAGAATCGGTGCGATTACCCAGTGCAGTTAATGAGAGCGCAGAGATGATTGCGGCTGCGAAGAGTGAGACGGCAACGATGAATCGAGTTTGAGCCGCCTTCTTTTGAGTATTCATAGTCGGGTACTAAATGCCATGGCGGCCAAATATTCGGGGCTCTATCCACAGTCATACTTTCGGATGAGGAAAGGCGGCACTTTAGGCTGATGGCTTAGCGTCACAATCTCGGAATTCTCCGTGCATGACAACACAAAGCGAATATTCTGGATTCAAGAGAGAACTACGTCTGATATCGAGCAGTGAAGATCCAGCGCTGTGGACCCATCCGCAGTTGGATCTATATTCACTTGCAGAACTTGCAAATAAAAAGAAGTTTGAACCGTTACCAGCGCAGAGCGCACGGTTGTACTTGGTACCAAGTAATTTTGGAGAAGAGTACGAACCGGGCTTTGAGCCAATGCCTACTTCTGCCAGTGAATTACCCGAGCTTCATACTTGGACGATGAAGTTTGCAGTTAGCGTTGTTGAAATTTGGGCAGGGCGTCGGCAACCAGCCCAACTAATATCCCGCTTTCATCGCCACACTTATATGCAGCTATTGAAACAAGTTGGTAGTCAGAAAGAGATTGGGCGGATAAGAACAATTCACCAGAGTGAACCGCTAGATGGTATTTGCGAATCTACAGTGACCGTTAGGTACGGAGACCGCCTTCGTGCGATGGTTATTCGCTTTGAAGGAGTAGATAAGCGTTGGCTATGTACCGAACTGCATCTTATTTAAGCTGCGCCGTGGCAACGCTTAAACTTTTTACCTGATCCGCAAGGGCATTGTGCATTTCTCGAAATTTCGCCCTTTGTCGAAACGCCAGATTCATCTGCTGCTGTGTACTGCAACGCGTTTAGATCTGCTGGCTTTTCGGTAATTCCAGAGGCAACCACTTGTGATCCATCGCCTTCAACGCTTACCTGGACATTAAAGACCAAGCTAGCCAGCTCTTCCTTAATTCCATCCATCATCGCTGAGAAGAGTTCGTAACCCTCGCGTTGATACTCAACAAGTGGATCACGTTGCGCCATAGCGCGAAGGCCGATTCCTTCTTGTAGGTAATCCATTTCGTAGAGATGTTCGCGCCATTTACGGTCAAGAACGGAGAGCAAAACCTTTCGCTCAAGTTCGCGCAAAACGCCATCGCCGAGATCAGCTTGTCGTGTTTCATACGCACGGGTTGCATCTTCAAGGATTTGATCAGCTAAGTAATCAGCATCTATCGCAGCGCGTGATCCAACTTTTGCGATTAAATCTTCAGGGGTAAAGCCGATTGGGTAGATCAATTTCAGCGCTTGCCAGAGGCGATCGAGATCCCAGTCTTCGCTATAGCCTTCAGCAGTTTCAGCGTTAACGTAAGCAACTAATGTATCTGCCAAGAAAGTCTGAACCTGCGCAGAAATATCTTCACCTTCGAGAACTAAACGGCGTTCGCCATAAATGACTTCACGCTGGCGGTTCATGACATCGTCATATTTCAAAACGTTTTTACGGATTTCAAAGTTCTGCGCCTCTACCTGAGTCTGCGCCGAACGGATCGCATTGCTGACCATCTTCGATTCGATAGGTGAATCATCAGGAAGTCCTGCTGCAGATAAGAAGCGTTCTACTAGAGCTGAGTTAAAGCGACGCATAAGTTCGTCTTGTAGAGATAGATAGAAACGAGATTCACCGGGATCGCCTTGACGTCCAGAACGACCGCGAAGCTGGTTATCGATGCGACGCGATTCGTGGCGCTCGGTGCCGAGAACATAGAGACCACCTAGAGCGATTACTTCTTCATGTCCTTTAGCCACTGCCGCTTTCTGCTTTGCAATTTCTTCTGGCCAAGCTGCTTCGTACTCGGTTGGATTATCAACTGGTGAAAGTCCGCGACGTTGGAGTTCGAAATCTGCCATGAATTCGGGGTTTCCACCGAGCATGATGTCGGTACCGCGACCGGCCATGTTTGTTGCAACTGTTACGGCGCCTTGCACACCAGCGCGCGCAATGATTGAAGCTTCGCGTTCGTGATGCTTAGCATTTAGAACTTCGTGAGGAACTCCTGATTTCTTAAGAAGTGCTGAAAGCTCCTCAGATTTTTCAACTGAAACGGTTCCGACGAGAACAGGCTGGCCTTTACGATGACGCTCGACGATATCTTGGGTAACCGCCATAAATTTTCCGAGTTCAGTCTTATAGACCAGATCCGCCTGATCCATGCGCT
>JAXITH010000012.1:0-10665 GCA_034680185.1 Candidatus Planktophila sp. | reverse complement strand
CACAACTAAGAAGTAACCCGGGAAGCCCATCTTGATCATTACATCAAGTTCGTAATTTAAACGAGTGCGATGTTCATCTGTTGCACGATCTCCGAAACGCGCGATCAAGCCACGTTCAGATTCTTTGCGCAGCCAAGAGTCTTCGGTCTCGCCTTTCGGCACGGCAAAGGCTGGCATGAGATTTTCATCTTCGCGCAGTTTTACATTGCAACGTTCTGCGATGAGCAGAGTGTTATCGCAGGATTCTGGGAATTCCTTAAAGAGTTCGCGCATCTGCGCTGGCGATTTTAGATAGAACTCATCGTTATCGAATTTAAAACGCTTTGGATCTGCCAAAGTCGATCCCGATTGAACACAGAGCAGCGCTTCATGCGCAGCAGCATCTTCGTGGCGCGTGTAGTGAAGATCGTTTGTGGCAAGCAGCGGAAGTTTAAGTTCGCGCCCCAGCTTGATGAGATCTTCCTTTACCCGAGTTTCGACATCAATTCCATGGTCCATCAACTCTAAGAAGAAGTTATTGGCGCCGAAAATATCTCGGTAGTCGCTGGCTGCGCGCATCGCTTCTTTGTAATTTCCCATACGAAGGCGGGTTTGAATTTCTCCACCTGGGCAACCAGTAGTTGCAATCAAGCCGTCGGCATATTTAGAAAGTAGTTCACGGTCCATACGCGGCTTGTAGTAATAGCCTTCAAGGGAAGCCAGTGAAGAGAGTTTAAATAAGTTAGCCAGGCCGTGGTTATTTTCAGCCAGAATTGTCATGTGCGTATACGCGCCACCACCAGAGACATCGTCATCTCCCCCATCGGCCCACTGCACCTTCTTCTTTTCAAAACGTGATTCAGGCGCGACATAGGCTTCGATGCCGATAATTGGTTTAACGCCTGCTTTAACCGCTTGCTTATAAAAATCGAAAGCTCCGAAAACATTTCCGTGATCCGTCATCGCGATTGCGGGCATTTCTTGGCGCGCTACTTCTTGAACGAGATCACCAATACGCGCGGCACCGTCGAGCATGGAATATTCGGTATGCACATGTAAGTGCACGAACGAATCTTTACTCGCTTTAGGCTGGGTTGGGTTTTCGGTTGTCACAGTTGCACAAGATTAGTCGTTACGGCAGAACTGCCTCGGATAGCAACGCCAAGCAAGCCTGAAGGTCAGGTGCATAGGGAGCGTTGAGAACGAGTTCTTCAGATGAAACGGGATGCTTAAAGCGAAGTTCGAGGGCGTGCAACCAAGGACGTGACATGGCTAACGATTTTCCAAGTACTGGATCCGCTCCGTAAGTTGTATCGCCCACGAGTGGATGATTTAACGCCGAGAAGTGGACGCGAATTTGATGGGTGCGCCCAGTTTCTAATTCAACTTTCACGAGCGAGACTGAGCGATAGAACTCGATTACTTCGTAGTGTGTAATGCTCTCTTTACCTTCGGCGACAACAGCAAAGCGATGATCTTCCTTTGGGTGGCGATCGATTGGCGCATCGATGGTTCCGGAAACCGGATCCATATGGCCTTGCACAAGTGCGTGATAAGTCTTTTCAACTTCATGGTTGCGGAATGCTTCTTTTAATCTGGTGTAAGCGATATCAGTTTTCGCAACGATCATTAATCCGCTTGTGCCAACATCAAGGCGATGAACAATTCCGGCTCGTTCTGCTGGCCCTGATGTGGAAATTGTGTAACCGGCAGCCATAAGTGCGCCAACAACTGTTGGGCCCATCCATCCTGGACTTGGGTGCGCGGCACATCCAACTGGCTTATCAACAACGACAATATGTTCGTCGTCGTACACGACGTGTAAGCCAGCAAGAGGAGTTAGCGGAATAGGATCTTGGTTAAGTGGCTCTGGCATCAAGACATCGATTACCTGACCATTCGTTACGCGCTCAGATTTCGCCATCGCACGTCCTGATGTGGTGATGTCGCCATCTTCGAGAAGCTTGACGATTGCAGTGCGCGATAAACCTAAGACTCTTGTAAGAGCGCTATCAATTCGTTCGCCGGCTACGCCTTCGGGAACGCTTAAGGTGCGCGATTCGCGTGACATCTAAGCCTCCCTCTCTTTATTAGAGCCTTCTATTGGCGAAATATCTTTTATTGATAGGACGATAGCAATTACTGCTGCGATCACAATAGCGCTATCTGCGATATTAAATACCGGCCAATTAGGTAGTTCGATCCAGTCGATTACATGCCCGGTAAAGAAGCCTGGTTCACGAAAGATGCGATCGGATAAGTTGCCGAGAATTCCACCAAGTGCCAGACCCAAGACAGTTGACCAACCTTTGGAAGTTAACTTCGGTGCAAAATAAGCGATTACCGTGACGACGACGCAGGCAAAAGCTGAAAAGATAAAGGTGGCGCCTTCTGCAAAACTAAATGCCGCACCGGAGTTTTTAACTAGCGTCAGCTGTAGGAATGAACCGATAATCTTTATTGGGTTTCGAGAATCTAAATTAGATAGCGCCCAACTTTTTGTTGCAAAATCAATAAGCCAAATAGCCCAAGCGATTAGGTAGAGACGTTTGCTAATTGAAGAAAGGCGCACCTTAGCGCCGCTCTTCTTTCTGCTTGCAGATCATGCAAAGGGTTGCGCGTGGGAAAACTTGTAGACGCGCTTTTCCAATCGGATTGCCGCACTCTTCGCAATTTCCATAACTCTTGCTGTCGATACGCTCTAGCGCGCGCTCAGTTTGCAAGACCATATCTCGCGCATTGATAACAAGTGACATCTCGTGCTCGCGTTCAAAAGTCTTTGTCCCAGAATCTGCTTGATCATCGCCGGCGCCTTCACCTGAATCAGCAATCAACTCATCCATCTCGGCTTCGACTTCGGCTAACTCTTTACGCAAACGTGCGAGGTCAGCTGCAATTTCAGTGCGGATCGCTTTTAACTCAGATGCTGACCATGGCGCTTCGCCATCGCTTGCGGTTACTGGAGTTGGCGCTGCCTTAATTGGCTTAAGCGGTGCAACCTTCTTTCCACTCTTTACTGGACGTGGTGGAGGGGGCATTACCAGGCGGCGCTCTTCAACAATCGGTGCCGCAACTGGCGCTACAACTGTGGCAACGCTAACGGTCTGTGATTTCTCATCAACGGTAAGAGTGGTCTTTCCGGCTTTTGAAGGGAAAGGACGTACTGGCGCTTTCTTAACTGGCGCTTTCTTAACTGGCGCTTTCTTTGCCGCAACTTTCTTGGCAGGAGCCTTTTTCGCAGGAGCTTTCTTAGCAGCAACTTTCTTAGCAGGAGCCTTCTTGGCTGGCGCTTTTTTCGCAACGGCCTTCTTTGCTACCTTTTTGGCAGGAGCCTTAGCTACCTTTTTCGCGACCTTCTTTTTTGCTGGCACGCCGCGCACCTTATGCCCTTTTGCACCCGCCACCAACTCTGCCACTCTGAGCCCAGCGCAAAATTCTTCTTAACCCTGGCGTTAGACTCGCCTCCTTATGAACTCGCCAAAGAAGATGCGCCCAATCCCAGCTGCGATCGACCTTCCAAGCATGGAACGTTCGATCCTAGATTTCTGGCGCGAGAATTCAATCTTCGAGGCAAGTACCGATGCGCGCCAAGGTGGCCAGCCATGGACCTTCTATGAAGGCCCGCCGACTGCCAACGGAATGCCTGGCACCCACCATATTGAAGCGCGCGTATTTAAAGATGTCTTTCCTCGTTACCAAACGATGAAGGGTAAATATGTAACTCGCAAAGCCGGTTGGGATTGCCACGGGCTTCCCGTCGAAATCGCAGTTGAGAAAGAGTTAGGTTTTTCAGGAAAAGGCGATATCGAAAAATATGGCATCGCCGCTTTTAACGATAAGTGCCGCGAATCTGTAACTCGCCACGTTGATGCATTTACCACGATGACCAATCGCATGGGCTTCTGGGTTGATTTTGATCAGGCATATTGGACGATGGCGCCGGAATATGTCGAAAGCGTTTGGTGGAGTTTAAAAGAGATCTGGAAGAAGGGTCTGCTTGTACAAGATCACCGCGTGGCACCATATTGTCCGCGATGCGGAACCGGACTTTCAGATCACGAATTAGCGCAAGGCTACGAAACTGTTACAGATCCATCGGTCTATGTTCGCTTCCCTGTTACATCAGGTGAGTTAGCCGAGCTTGGAGCGGCGCTACTTGTATGGACTACAACTCCTTGGACGTTGGTTTCAAATACTGCAGTTGCCGTTCACCCCGATGTTGATTACGCAGTCGCTGAAGTAATCGTTGAAGAAAACCGTGAAGTATTAGTTGTTGCCGAAGCGCTGCTTGGAGCGCTTACTGGCGAGGTAAAAGTCTTAAAGACGATAAAAGGTAAAGATCTCGAGCGCGTAACTTATAAGCGTCCGCTGGATTTAATTGAGATTCCAGATTCACACTTCATCGTTCTTGCCACATATGTGACAACTGAAGATGGAACCGGATTGGTTCACCAATCCCCCGCATTCGGCGCCGATGACTTGGCGGTTTGTCGTGGTTATGGCTTGCCAGTTGTAAATCCAATTGCTCCAGATGGAACTTTCTTACCTGATGTTCCACTAGTTGGTGGACTCTTCTTCAAGGAAGCCGATAAAACTCTGGTTAAGGAACTTAAATCACGTGGCGTTCTTTATAAGCACCAACCATTTGAGCACCCATACCCACACTGCTGGCGCTGCCACACTGCACTTATTTATTACGCGCAACCATCTTGGTATATCCGCACAACTTCAATCAAAGATGAGCTAATTCGCGAGAATGCCAAGACAGACTGGCATCCTGAAACAATTAAGACCGGCCGTTATGGTGATTGGCTAAATAACAATATTGACTGGGCGCTTTCGCGCAATCGTTATTGGGGAACGCCGCTTCCTATTTGGCGTTGCGAAGATAAGCACGAGGTCTGTGTTGATTCTCTCGCCGAGCTAGGCGCACTCGCTGGACAAGAACTTTCTAACCTTGATCCACATCGACCATTTGTGGATGACATTACCTTTGCCTGCGCAGAATGCTCCAAAACGATGAAGCGCGTTCCTGAAGTTATCGACTGCTGGTACGACTCAGGTGCGATGCCATTTGCACAGTGGGGCTATCCACATAAGCCAGGATCTGTAGAAAAATTTAAGGCCGCCTACCCTGCTGACTTTATTTGTGAGGCAATTGATCAAACGCGCGGTTGGTTCTACACCTTGATGACTATCGGAACTTTGGTCTTCGATCAAAGTTCATATAAGAGCGTGCTCTGTCTTGGACATATTCTTGATAAAGATGGTCGCAAGATGAGCAAGCACTTGGGCAATGTCCTTGAGCCAATCTCGCTGATGGATCAACATGGCGCAGATGCTGTTCGCTGGTACATGTTGGCGGCAGGTTCGCCTTGGTCAGCTCGTCGCGTAGGACATGATGCGATCAGCGATGTAGTTCGCAAGACTTTGCTTACATACTGGAACACTATTTCTTTCCATACTCTCTATGCCGAAGCATCAGGATTTGAATTAAGCCAATCCCCTGCGCTTATTGATCGCTCGATGATGGATAAATGGATCATTAGCGAATTAAACGCGCTGATCGTTGAAGTCGATACCGCTTACTCGGAGTTTGACTCACAGAACGCCGGCAAAGTTTTGGCGCGCTTTATCGATGATCTATCAAACTGGTATGTACGTAGATCCCGCCGCCGCTTCTGGGATGGCGATGCCGCTGCGCTTGCAACACTCCATGAATGTTTAGTAACGCTTACCCAACTGCTTTCACCAATGGTGCCTTTTATTACCGAACACGTTTGGCAGGAACTAGTAAAGGTTGCCAACCCTTCTGCTGCAGATTCCGTTCACCTAACCGATTTCCCGGTCGCGGATAATTCACTGATTAACTTCGAACTAAACGCGCAGGTTGCCATGACTCGCCGCGTAGTTGAGCTCGGACGTTCGGCCCGCGCCGAGTCTGCGATCAAGATTCGTCAGCCACTCCAGCGCGCACTGATCTCGGCAAATGGTTGGTCAACGCTGCCATCAGATATGAAGGACCAGATCGCCGATGAGCTAAATGTGATCGACTTAGCCGATATTGCAGAAGCTGATGGCGATCTCGTTGATATTTCAGTAAAGGCCAACTTCAAATCACTCGGAGCTAAATTTGGCAAAGAGGTTCAAGATATTGCCAAAGCGATCGCCGCGGTCGATGCGACAACTCTTGTAAAGGAGTTGCGCAAATCAGGCAGCGCCAAGGTTGCTACCTGGGAGATCGATCTCGCCGACTTGGTGATCACCGAAGTTCCTAAATCTGGCTGGATGGTTGCAAGCCATGACGGCGAATCAGTGGCGTTAGATCTTGAGTTAACACCTGCTTTGGTAGAAGCCGGAAATGTACGCGAAGTTATCCGCTTTATTCAGGAGCGTCGCAAGAGCGATGGCTTTGAGATCGCAGATCGCATCAAAGTTCGCTGGAACGCTGAAGGCTCTGTCGTTGCTGCAATTGAAGCAGCGAAAACACATATCAGCGATGAAGTCTTAGCGTTGGAATTCGTTCACGATGCCAGCCTGGCAAATGGAGAAAACGAACTTGGTATTGAAGTAGTTTTAGTTAAAGCTTAAGTAGTTAACTAAAGAACAACTACGACGATGCTCTTGGCTAAGCCAATGGCGATCAAGAGCACGATAAAAGATAGATCTAGCGAAACGCCACCTAAGCGAAGTGGCGGAACGAAACGTCCCACGAACTTCATCGGTGGATCGGTGATCGAATAAATCATCTCGAAGAATGCGATCAGGAATGAGTTGGGACGCCAATTGCGCGCAAACATCCGTACGTAATCAATAATCAAACGGATAAAGAGCGCATACTTAAAGAGATCGAGCAGCGTAAGTAGAAGTGAGGTAATCATTTTATTTAACTAAAGAAGTTAAATCAGCTCTGGTTGAAAAAGCTTGCTTGTGCTGCCGCTGTCTTATCTTCACTGCTGACATTTACATTCGCAGGTGAGAGAAGAAATACTTTATGGCTAACACGTTCGATGCGACCGTGGAGACCGAAGACAAGTCCGCTAGCAAAGTCGACCAAGCGCTTGCGTTCGCTTTCTTCCATGTCATCAAGGTTGATGATCACTGGATTTCCTTCGCGATAGTGCTCACCCATCTTGCGCGCTTCTGAGTAAGAGCGTGGTTGCAAAGTGATGATGTGATAATTCGATTCAGGTGTTGCTACTGGAGCGACTGCGACAGTTGAACCTACGACAGTGACGCCGGCGCGATCGCGAGAAGGACGTGCGATTTCGCGTGCTGGACGTTCTGTGTTGCGAACTGGAGTTGCTTCTTGCGCTTGAGCATCCTCGTCGGTATCAACCAATCCGAGGTAACCCATCATTTTATTGAGTGCAGACATAGGTAAAGATTAAGGGTGATAGGTCCGCGAACCGAGGATTTGGCTACCCACCCGTAGATGTGTCGCGCCATATGCGATCGCAATTTCGAAGTCAGAACTCATCCCCGCAGATAGCGCGGTCGCTGCTGGGAAATTCTTGATAAATCTCTGGTGTATCTGCGCTATTTCAGAGAAGGCGCGGTCGTGTTCATATTCAACAGGTGGAACGCACATCAACCCTGTGAGCTCCAACGATTTACTAGCAGCCACAGTTTCTGCCAGGGCTGCCAAATTTTCTTCTACAACTCCCCCTCTATCTGGTGCGCCGTCTAGAGATAGCTGGATAAAAACACCGATGTTCTTTCCGGTCTCTTCGCAGATTCGAGCGAGTTTGGCGATATGGCTTACTTCATCAAGTGAGTGAATCAGATCTGCCCAAGAAGCAATCTCGCGAAGTTTTCGACTCTGCACCTGCCCTTGATAATGCCAGGTTCCTGAGATCGCCAAAGATTTTTCAGATCCTTCCTCGGTTCGGTTTTCACCAAAATTGCGAACCCCGAGTTCATGCAGGATTTCTACATCACTTGCCGGATAGGTTTTCGTTACAGCTATCAGGGTAATCTCATCGAGTGAGCGCTTGGAAACTTGAGCGGCCTGAGCAATTCGAGATTGAACTTCAGTTAAAGATGCGGCGATGGATTCTTTGCGCGTGCTCATAGCCAAACCAGCCCTGCCTGACGACCAGTGACGCCATCGCGACGGTAAGAAAACAAACTGACATTCTCATGGGTGCAGCGACTCTGGTTATCAATCTTTACTATTCCCATAGCCTTTAGATCAGCAATTAACGCCTTCACTAAATCCAATGAAGTTGTATTTGCCTTGGTTCGCGCAGCGCTCTCGGGATGGCTCTGCGTTACTTCATCGTAAATATCTTGAGAGACTTCATAACAACTTCCGCAGATTGCTGGACCGATCGTTGCTGAGATTTCGGCCGTAGATATCTCGCGCATAACTTCAATTGCCTTTTCGGCTACCCGATTTACTAATCCCTTACGTCCAACATGAACCGCGGCGACAGAGTTTTCAGAAGTGAGAAGTAGCGGAATGCAATCGGCGACCATTACCGCCAGAGTAATTCCTGGAATGCCAGTCACCAAGGCGTCGGCAGTTGGAATTTCTTCAGTTACTTCTTCAATAATTGCAACGCGATTGCCATGAACTTGGTTCATGTACTGCGTCTGACCAAATTTGTCGGCAACGATTTTGCGATTACTTGCTACCGAATCCGGCAAATCACTGACATGGTCACCTAAATTTAAAGAGGTGAAGCCCCCCGAACTAACTCCGCCTGCGCGGTCGGTGAAGTGAATTCCCATAATTGACTAACTCGCTCTTGGAGCGGAGTCGATTACTTCATAAAGTCAGGTACGTCGATCTCATCTTCTGAAACCAACTCTTCGAAAGTCACGCGCTTACGTGGCGCGGTCGCATCGAGATCCAGTGCTACAGAAATTGGATCGTTACTTGGAATTGGATCGGCGATACCTGAAAGAGTTGCCTTGTCGATAACTGGGACCGCAACCTTCTTTGGCTCTCCGCCATCGAAACCTGCCGCGATGACGGTGATACGAACTTCATCTCCTAAGGCATCATCAATAGTTGTACCGAAGATAATGCGCGCATTTGGATGGGCCGCTGCTTGTACAAGTTCACAAGCTTCATTGATTTCAAAGAGGCCGAGGTCTGACCCGCCGGCAACAGAGAGAAGTACTCCCATTGCTCCGTCGATTGAAGCTTCAAGAAGTGGACTTGAGATTGCTAGCTCTGCTGCACGAGCTGCGCGATTTTCACCACGTGCTGAACCGATTCCCATGAGAGCCGAACCAGCATCAGTCATAACGGTCTTTACATCTGCGAAGTCGAGGTTAATCAAACCTGGCTGCGTAATGATTTCAGTAATTCCTTGTACGCCAGAAAGCAGAACTTGATCCGCGCTCTTAAAGGCATCAACTGCTGTGATGTTGCGATCTGAAATTGCAAGTAAGCGATCATTTGGAATAACGATAAGAGTGTCTACTTCTGCACGTAGTAGTTCGATTCCCTCATCTGCTTGTGTCGAACGAATCTTTCCTTCAAAAGAGAACGGACGAGTTACAACACCAATGGTTAGTGCGCCGAGATCGCGGGCAATCTTTGCAACGATTGGTGCGCCACCAGTTCCGGTGCCACCACCTTCACCAGCAGTAACGAAGACCATATCTGCGCCACGTAAAATCTCTTCAATATCTTCTGTGTGATCAATTGCTGCTTGACGTCCTTTTTCAGGAGCAGCACCTGCACCAAGACCCTTTGTTGATGCGCGACCAATATCTAGTTTCACATCAGCATCGCTCATCAATAGATGTTGTGCATCGGTATTAATTGCAATGAACTCAACGCCTTTTAATCCGACATCAATCATGCGATTGATTGCGTTAACTCCACCGCCACCAATTCCAACAACTTTGATAACAGCTAAATAGTTCTGTGGTGCAGCCACAATTTCCTCCTTTAGAACTGTAAACCTCTACTTGAGAATTACATTTCTACTCTCTGTAATTAGGGCAACGTATGGCGTTAAGGAGACGAAAGCAAAGACCGACGCAAAGAATTTATCAATAACTTTTTATCAATCTTGAACTTTAATTTTCAATTTTTCTTACAGAACTATTTAACGATTGGTGCATGCGGAGCACTTACATCGATCATCCGCAGGTTCTGATTTTCCTTAAGTTTTAAGAGCTCCTCGATTACATCAACTTTCAAATCGGTATCTTCACCATCGCCCCAAATGATTCTTAAATTCTGGCCCTCAAATACCCCGTAAATTAGATAGTTATCGAGTCGGGCAGCGCTCATCCGATCAATATTTTTACTAAATGCGACAGGAAGCGATGTAAATACTTTTATAGCAGCCAGACCGGCATCAACTGATTTAGCGCTGACCTTCGGTAGTCCATTGGCGATATCTGCCGGTGTGGCAAAGGTATTTCCTGAAGCATCAAGTGCCACTTGAGGTTTACCTGGTTCGCTATACAAGGCAACAGGCGTTCTGGTTTTAATGTCGATCGTTATCTTTCCCGCGATCCAATTGCGTGTAACATCCGAACTTTCAATCCAATCAAAAGAACGCAAGCGCTTGGAAAGAGATCTCGGATCTACTCTGGCCAACTTCTCTCCGATTTCAATATTTAGCGAACGAGATATCGCCGCCTTACTTTCTGAAGTTGGGGCTCCCTGAATTTCTACCGTTCTTACCGAAAGCAGTGGTGACCAACCAAATAGGT
>JAXITH010000011.1:0-10689 GCA_034680185.1 Candidatus Planktophila sp. | reverse complement strand
GGCTGAAGTCCGGAGTTGCGGCGATTTTCTCTGGCATTGCAGGAACATTTAAGTTCCAACCCTTTGGATTTACTTCGCCAGTAGCACCGTTAAACAATGGACCAATCTTCAAAGTAGTTTCAACGATTACCGCAGCGATCGTGGCAACGATGATTCCGATGAGGATTGCGCCCTTTACCTTTTTGACCATAAGTCCGATAGTCAAGAAAAGTCCGAGTGCGAAGATAATGATCGGCCAACCAACCAAGGTTCCGCCATCACCGAGAGTTACTGGCACAGGGCCAGCACCGGTACGACGAACAAAGCCGGCATCAACTAAACCGATGAGTGCAATAAAGAGACCGATACCAACTGATATCGCGATCTTTAACTGTGGAGGTACGGCTTTAAATACTGCAGTACGGAAACCAGTTAAGACCAGAATCGTAATGATGATGCCCTCAAGAACAACAAGACCCATGGCATCTGCCCAGGTCATCTTGGATGCGATACCAACTGCAACGAAGGTGTTTAGACCTAAGCCTGTAGCAATTGCGAGTGGATAGTTTCCGACAACTCCCATAAGAATTGTAAGAAGTCCGGCCATAAGTGCTGTCATTGCAGCTACCAGTGCGAGATTTGGAGCATCTCCGCCACCGATATATTTTCCATCAGCATCTTTTGCAAGACCGATGATTAGTGGGTTAAGGGCCACGATGTATGCCATGGTGAAGAATGTGACGATACCGCCACGAACTTCCCGAGCTACAGTTGAGCCACGTTGCGATATTTTGAAATAGCTATCGAGCATGACGAACCTTTCTGATTTTGTTAACGGGGGTGTTTGCGACCCCGTGTGAAATAACGGCTCACAGACCGAGGGAATACCTGATCTAAACGTAAAAGCGTGGTTACTTAGAGGTAAGGCGCGCCACGATTCCAAAGGAAATAGCGACAGATTGTCCGATCAAGAGCGCGAATAGGGCTGTTCCTAGGCCTAATTTTCCACCCAAGAGCGCTCCTACGATCAGAACCGTTACTTCGATGCCCATACGAACTCGCCCAACGCGAATTCCGGTTCGTTGATGAATTCCGGTCATAGCGCCATCGCGCGGCCCTGGTCCCAATCCGCAAGTTATGTAGAGAGCCGAACCTGCACCGACCAATGCGATTCCGAGCAGAGCTGAGGCTAATCCACCCAGAAAAGTCGTCTGCAAAGGAAAGCGATTTACACCAAATTCAATAGCTGCGGAAATTATTGCAATATTGGAAAGCGTTCCAAAGCCAGGTTTTTCACGAAGTGGAATCCACGCAAGAAGTACAAAGACACCGGTAACAAAAGTGGCCCAGCCAAGTGAAAGTCCAGTGCGCAGGCTAAGGCCTTGAGCAAAAACGGTCCATGGTGCATTTCCGAGATCGGATTGAACGACGAGCGCATCGCCAAGTCCGAAGATCGCAAGTCCGAAGAAGAGAATCAATACTCGACTAGGGGATAGATCCCATCGCGAATTTGCTCGCCAAGGGGTCACCGGAACAGTCTTGTGTGGCTTTAGAAATTCGGAGATGCGCGCAAAATTACTCATTTAAAGAGTTTAACCTAAGTGCTTAACGCCTATAGGCCTTATCCTTACTCAATGTTCGTAGGATTCGGCACCGTAGTAAACATCTTCACCATTATTGGTGGAGCGGCACTTGGTGTTCTAGTTGGCGCTCGAATGTCGTCACGAACTCGAGCCTTGATCACCGATGTACTTGGTTTGATAACGCTACTTGGTGCGGTTAGCGCGCTAGCGCCGATGTGGACCGACCGCTATGAAAGCGCTCTGCCTAAGGGCTGGACACTTCTTGCGATTTTGGGCTCACTTTTAATTGGTGGGCTAATCGGTTCGGCGCTCTCACTTGAGTCACGCTTGGATGACCTCGGTGAAAAACTTCGCATTAAATTCGGTGCACATGAAGAGAGTTCCTTCATCGAAGGATTCGTATCGGCATCGCTGCTCTTTGCGATTGGCCCGCTGGCGATTCTTGGCTCAATTAGCGATGGCATGTCCACTGGTATTGATCAATTACTTTTGAAATCTAGCCTCGACTTCTTTGCGGCCATGGCATTTGCTGCAAGTCTGGGCTGGGGAGTTGCCGCATCGGTGATCCCAGTTGGGATCTACCAAGGAGCCTGGACTGTAATTGGACTTGGACTTGGGAACATCCTTGCTGGATATCAGATCGATGCAATGACAATCGTTGGTGGCTTGATGCTGGTGAGCATTGGCCTGCGCCTATTAAAGATCAAAGATATTGCAGTGGGCAACCTGTTACCGGCGCTATTTATTGCACCGATATTTGTTCAGGTTCTACACAGCTTCGTTTAGCGAATCTCTCTGAAAAGCAACTCTAGAAAGTTGTAGCATCGATTACGAAGCGATACTTAACATCGCTAGCAACGGTACGTTCGTACGCTTCGTTGATGTAATCAGCTTTGATAACTTCCACATCGCTTACGATGTTGTGCTCTCCACAGAAATCAAGCATTTCTTGCATCTCAGGAATGCCACCGATCATGGATCCTGAAAGAGAACGACGAGCTGGGAGCAATGAACCAACTTCGACTGAGTATGGCTTGCCGGGCAAACCAATCACAACAAGAGTTCCGTTAACAGCGAGCATCGAGAGATAGATATTGATATCTAACTCAGCGCTAACAGTGTTAAGGATTAGATCAAAGTGCTTGCTGTACTTTGCTTGAAATCCATCGCTCTTGGTTGAAACAAAGTGATGTGCGCCCATCGCCTTAGCGTCGGCTTCCTTTGAGGGTGAGTGCGAGAAGACAGTTACTTCAGCGCCCATAGCTACGGCGAACTTCACGCCCATATGTCCAAGACCGCCAAGACCCATGACCGCAACTTTTTTACCTGGTCCTGCGTTCCAATGCTTGATAGGGGAGTACAAGGTAATTCCGGCGCAAAGTAGCGGAGCTACACCATCTAGCGAAAGATTCTTTGGGATGGTAACCGCGTAATCCTCATTGATGACCATGATGTTCGAATATCCACCCATGGCTGGAGTCTTGCCATCGCGCTCGAGTTGGTTATAGGTACCCGTCATTCCTTCAATGCAATATTGCTGCAAACCTTGTTTACAAGATTCGCAATTACGGCATGAGTCAACAAAGACTCCAACGCCAATTAAATCGCCAACCTTAAATTTAGTTACGGCAGAACCAACGCTTGATACAACTCCAGCGATTTCGTGGCCTGGAACCATTGGAAAGATTGCTGGACCCCATTCTTCACGGGCCTGGTGAATATCTGAGTGACAGATGCCGGAGTATTTAATTTCGAGAGCGACATCATTTGCTCCAAGATCGCGGCGTTCAAACTCCCATGGAGTTAAAGGCGCCTTAGCGCTCATAGCTGCATATCCACGTACCTTCATGTCATCTCCTTTATGTGAAGCGTCGTTAATTTAATCCTCGGTGAATGGTAGGGGCAATGGCGAGGTATGTCCTGCGCGAGAAGCGCGAGCGGTCACGCGGCGCATATGGTGGCGGCGACAGAGAACTTCATAGGCGATTTCAGCGCCCGGAGCTACATCTCCAACAACAACTTGCTCGCCTTCGGTAACCATGACTCCACCAGAAGTGCGGGCGTTATGGGTTGCGCGAGATCCACACCAGCAGAGAGCTTCAACCTGCAGAGTATTTACACGATCGGCCAGTTCAACCAATCGTGCTGATCCAGGAAAGAGCTTGGTTTTAAAGTCGGCGAGAATTCCAAAGGCGTAAACATCTATACCTAAACCATCAACGATCTTCGCTAACTGTTCGATCTGTTCTGGTTGATAAAATTGTGCTTCATCGCAGATTATGTAATCAATGCGATCTCCAAGAGAGAGTTTCTCAACAACTAATTTATGGATATCGAGCTTTACATCAACCTCGATAGCTGCACTCTGAAGTCCAAGACGTGAAGAAATAACGCCTGAACCAGCGCGATCTTTGCTTGTAAAGATAAGCCCCGAGCGTCCACGGCTCTTATGGTTATGGGCAGTCTGCAAAGCGAGCGTTGATTTTCCGCTATCCATTGTCCCGCAGTAATAAATTAGCTCAGCCACGGGCAGCATCCTTGCATCTATTTTGCTTAATTGCAGATATCAAAATCATACGACGCCCACGCTTTGTAGATACCCAAGTAACTTATCGGAGAGTGCGGCGCTCATCTCTACACTTATATGAGAGGCGTCACGATAGGCGACTATTCCATCGACTATCGCCGGACATCCATCAGGGCAGAGCCAAGGCGTTGGATCCAGCACGCTAAAGCCACCGGCAACTCGTGGATCTGACTTTTCATTTCCATCGCACTCAGATTCTTTCGCAGTAGCCAAACAGCTCGGAATATCGCGAAGAGGGTGCGGCGTATCTGAAATGTAGATCAACTTCGGTGATGCACTGACTAAGTTTTTATAGAGAGATCTCTGACCTTCAAACCACCACGCATCTCGTGATGGGTAGTTCTTCGGATATTCAAAGTGTTGGAAACCGCTCATGATCACCGCTTCAGGTTTCAGGGCGATAATTCGTTTTATGGCGTTCTTTCGCCAAGCGACACAATCAGCGTTCTTAAATGCGCCACTTTGCACTCGCAAAACTTCCGCTGCGGGGCAAGCGGACTTTGTCAAACTTGTGAGCGCAAAACCTTTATCCTGCGCAATTTTTTCGAGTGCCGGGAACCACTGTGCCGCGTGTGAATCACCGTAGAGAACGATGTTTCGTTTGGAATTCTTATCTCCATAAAGGCATTCGGCAGATACGGATTCACCGTAATTTGCATGGCAGCCATCATCATAGATTTTTGGCTTCTGCATTACCGCTGCAATAGATATCGACCGACCATTCGGAAGCGAAATATCTGACTGGTTACTCAGCAAGATGGCGCTCGATGCCAGTACGCCGCTCAAAGTTGCTGCTATTGAGAATCTGGCAATTTTCTTATTCGATATCTGTGTACGAGCAATTGGATTTTCGATAAAACGATGGGTCAGATCCGCAGCTAAAGCCGTAAGTGCAATCAATAAGAGCCGTTCAAGCAAAGTGAGCGGACGGCCGAAACGAGTGCTTGGGATAACCAATAAAGGCCAATGCCAGAGATAGAAAGGATATGAAATCTCTCCCAACCACTGAACGATTCGAAGTTTGGAAAAATCGTTAAGAATCGGCGGCCATGATTTTACAAACAAGATTAGAGCCGCGGTAGCAAGCACTGGATATAAAGCGGCTGTTCCCGGGAAAGGGGTGTTATCGCTAAATCTAAAAACAGAGTATGCAAGCGTCAGGGTGGAAACCCAAACCAGTAACGTTTTTGCTATCGATCTAGAACTGGTTACCTGCTTCGGAATGAAGAGTAGAAGTGCGCCAATACCCAATTCCCAGGCACGGGTCGGCAAACTATAGAAAGCCCAAATAGGAGATGCGTTGGTCAAGTAGAGCGAGAAAGTGAATGAAATCGCTGTTATCGCAAGAATTCCTCGGAACACTAACCTCTCGCGACCGATCTTCCAAAGGCTAAAGATAATCAGTGGCCAAAGAAGATAGAACTGTTCTTCAACCGCGAGTGACCAGTAATGGATTACAGGTGAAGGCGTCGCGTTTAGATTCTGGTAATCGTTCTGCCACCAAGCAAATAGATAGTTCGAGATATAGATTGTTGCAGCGAGAATATCTTTGCCCAGTGATGAGCGCACTGTTGGTGCAAGGAATAACCAGGCGCCTAGGGCTGTCAACAATAGAACGCTGACTGATGCTGGCAGTAGTCGTTTTGCTCTTCGTAAGAAGAAACTACGGTATCTAAAGACTCCACTGAGGGTTATCTCTTTAATGATGATTCCGGTAATCAGATAACCAGAGATTACATAGAAAATATCTACACCAACAAAACCGCCAGGTGCCAGCTTGGCATGGAAGAGAACAACCAGCGATGCGGCAATTGCGCGCAGTGCTTGGATTTGATGTATTCGGGCTTTAGAACTCAAGAAGCAACCAAAGTTTTCACTTTTACATAGGGATATTTTTTGGCGATAAGTTCACGGCCACCTAGGCCAGATATTTCAAAGAGAACTAATACTGATTCAATAACGGCGCCACTTCGCTCTGCCAGTTCAAGTGCAGCACAAATTGTGCCTCCGGTGGCAAGAACATCATCGATGATTACTATTCGTTTTCCACCACTGAAAGCATCGATATGAACTTCAATCTCATCGTTTCCATATTCGAGACCGTACTTGGCGCCGATAGTGTCAAAGGGAAGTTTTCCACTCTTGCGAAAAGGCACAAAACCAGAATTCGTTTCCAAAGCTAATGCGGCAGCGAATATAAAGCCACGGGCTTCGATGCCGGCGATGATTTCTGGTTCATCAAGCTGCTCGGCAAATGAGGAGATCACAGTTGCGAAAGCTTCAGCGCTGGCCAAGAGCGGAGTTATATCCTTGAAGAGAATTCCGGGTTTTGGGTAGTCAGGAATATCTCGAATGAGGGAGAGAGCGTCAGCTAATTTCATAACGATCCAATTCCACCACATTAAACGTGTCCGAACGGGGACTTGAACCCCGAAGCCCTTGCGGGCACTAGCACCTCAAGCTAGCGCGTCTGCCAATTCCGCCACCCGGACGAGTGCAGCGCAAACGATAGCAACGCATCAGCGCCGAAGCAAAAGCGCCCAATCTAAAGGGCACTGTTTGAAAGGTTTTTGGGGGAGAATGAGCGGCATGAGCGAGATGCTAAAACTAGAAGAAGAAACTATCCGAATCTGCCAAGAGTTGATTCGAATTCCTAGTGTTAATTATGGCGAAGGCAAAGGCGATGAGGAAGCTGTTGCCAAGTATGTAGTCGCTTCTTTGGCCGAAGTTGGTATAGAAGCAAAGATTTATGAATCTGCTCCAAAGCGTTGCAATGTAATTGCAAGAATTAAAGGAAGCAATCCAAATAAGCCAGGTCTAGTTGTTCATGGACATATAGATGTAGTTCCAGCAAATGCGCAAGATTGGTCGGTCGATCCATTTGCAGGAGAAATTAAAGACGGTTGCATCTGGGGTCGCGGCGCGGTTGATATGAAAAATGTTGACGCGATGATTCTGGCAATCGTTCGCGATTGGGCGCAGCGCGGTTATGTTCCGGAGCGAGATATCGTGCTTGCGTTCTTTGCTGACGAAGAAGCTGGTATGACTTTCGGTTCTCGCTATATGACAGCAAATCATCCTGAGGTTTTTGCGGGATGCTCAGAGGCTATTTCTGAAGTTGGTGGTTTTTCCGTAACCGTTGCTGATGGAAAACGCCTTTACTTCATAGAGGCAGCCCAAAAGGGAATTCATTGGATGAAACTCACCGCCAATGGACGCGCCGGACATGGATCGATGATGAACGATGAGAATGCGTTGACGGCTCTAACTGAAGCCGTTGCCAAGATTGGTCGATTCGAGTGGCCACAGCGATACACCAAGACGGTTAAAGATTTATTTAAGGAAGTCGCTCGCGTAACGGGCAAAGTTTATGATGAAAAAGATCTACGTCCGTTACTTAAGGAAATTGGTTCGACTGCGCGGATGATCGGCGCAACGCTGCAGAACACCGCAAATCCGACGATGTTGGAGGCTGGTTACAAGGCCAATGTCATACCTGGAACAGCCAGTGCGGTAATCGATGGTCGCTTCTTACCAGGTTACGAAGTCGAGTTAAATGAAACTGTTCGCGCAATTGTTGGTCCAGATATTTTGATCGAAACCGTTTCCCATGACATTGCCCTCGAAGTTGATTTCGATGCGCCCTTGGTTGATGCAATGAAGGCAGCGATATTGGCGCATGATCCAGAAGGAATTCCGGTTCCGTATTTGATGAGCGGTGGAACCGATAACAAGGCGCTCTCTGAAATCGGAATTGTTGGCTATGGATTCTCTCCATTGCAATTGCCGGCTGACTTGGATTTCATGTCGCTATTTCATGGCGTCGATGAGCGCGTTCCTATTGATGGATTGCGGTTTGGAGTTCGAGTACTCCGCGATTTCTTAGAGAGTTGCTGATACTTCATTAAGTGCGGATCGAACTACTTGTGGGAGTTCGATCTCTTCGCTTGCCAGGATGCCTTGTAATTGTGCACCTGTGCGTGCTCCAACGACGGAACTGGTAACGCCTGGATAGTCGCGCACCCAAGCAAGTGCGACTTCTAGTGGCGAGTAACCCAGGCCCTGAGCTGCAACGGAGACGGCCTCGACAATGCGACGTGATTTTTCGTTTAGGTAAGGTTCGATAAACGGGGCAAAGTGCGGGGTAGCCGCGCGTGAATCAGCCGGAATTCCATTGCGATATTTTCCGGTTAAGACACCTCGACCAAGCGGTGACCAAGCAATAAATCCCGAGTTGAGCGCTGATGCGCATTGCAATGAATCTGTTTCAACGCTTCTATTTAGAAGTGAGAATTCATTCTGCAGAACGGTAATCGGCGCCTTTGCGGTATTGGCTTCTTGCAAGGATATGGCGCGCGCACTTTGCCAACCATTGAAATTTGAGATTCCTACATATCTGGCGCGACCCGAGGAATAAGCCCAATCAAGTGCTGATAGCGCATCTTCTAACTGCGCGCTCTCTTGCCAATTGGCATCCCAACTTTGAATCATCCAAATATCTACATAGCTAGTGCCAAGACGAGTTAGTGATTTGTCTAAAGAACTCATTAGCGCAGTTCGTGAATTATCCGTGGCTAAAGTTCCGTCGACATAGGTAGAACCAGCCTTAGTTGAGATAACTACATCTTCGCGCTTAAAGAGGGTACCGATAAGACCGCCAATAACTCGTTCTGCATCCCCATCGCCATAGTGGCTAGCCGAATCTATAAAGTTTCCGCCGGCCTCGATAAATGCGCGGGCCTGATCTGCCGCCTCGTGGGTATCTGTATCTCGACCCCAAGTCATCGTGCCAAGTCCAAGGCGAGATAGCGCTAGCCCTGATTTGCCCGCACGACGAAGTTCCATGGCGGTCACCTTAGCAAGACGCAAATGAAATTTGCAGATAACCTTCCAACATGACACGGATACTTTTGTTGCGCCATGCACATTCGGTTGCAAACGCTAAAGGTATCTTGGCCGGTAGAACTGCGGGTATTGACCTCTCTGATAAAGGATTAGTTCAAGCTAATGAATTAGTCACCAGACTCAATGGAATTGATTTCTCGGAAATCCGAATTAGCCCAATGGAACGATGTGCTCAAACCGTTGCGCCCCTGATCCAACAGCTACCGAAGAAAACTTCCTCCAAGCGATTGATTATCAAGGAGGATGATTTAATCGAAGTTGACTACGGTAAATGGACAGGTAAGAAACTATCCATTCTTTCTAAAGATAAATCATGGAAAATTGTTCAGAACACTCCCAGTGCGATGTATTTCCCGGGCGGTGAAGGCCTTTTAGATGTTCAAGCAAGAGCGATGCGTGCCCTGAATTCGATTGCAAATAGTCCTGGTGCTTTGCCAAAGATGCTGGTCAGCCACGGTGATGTCATCAAGGCGATCGTTGCAAGCGTATTGGGAACTCATTTGGATCACTTCCAGAAGATCGTGATCGATCCTGCGTCAGTCACCGTTCTAGATTTCAACGGTAGTGATTACCGCGTACTTACATTGAATAACACCAGCGCACCCGTTACTGATTTTCTCGCAGGAAGTTCCAAAAAAGGTAAAGGCCTCACAGCTCTTGTAGGCGGGGGAGCAGGGCGGTCTAATAAGAAATGAGTGGTCAGCTCTTTCTCTTCGATCCGGCTGAGCGATTTGTCGTAGGGACGGTTGGCGTTCCTGGTGAACGGACATTCTTCTTGCAAGCACGAACTGGTTCGCGTCTTATCTCTGTCTCGCTTGAGAAATCTCAAGTAGCTGCTCTTGCCGATCGGATCCAGCAGATAATTCGTGAAGTTAGATCTTCCGAACCACTTACGCTCTTTGAGCGAGTGGCTCGAGATGATCAACCGCTGGAAACTCCAATCGATGAGGAATTTAGAGTTGGCGTCATCGGAATTGCTTACCTCGCAGATCGAAAACTGGTCGAAATCGACCTACAAGCGATCGCTGATAGCCAATCTCCCGAAGAAGATGAATTGCTGATGGAGATATCCGAAAGCCAAGATATTTTGAGAGTTTGTATCTCACTTGGGTACTCCGAAAGTTTTGTTAAGCGAGCAATGGCAGTTGTTGGTGCAGGTCGCGCCTCTTGCCCATTCTGTGGCGCACCTATCGATCCCAATGGCCATCTCTGTCCAAGAGCTAATGGTTATCGCAGATGAGCTCTTTCCCAGAAATAAACACGGAGGAGATCGAAGGTTATCTTCACGATTTAAGCCACGGCGCACTTACCGTTTCAGGGCGTCTGGTAGATGCTTCAAATGCAACGCTTTATGCCAACTGTGAAGTAAAGAACCGATCGCTAACTTGTATCTATAAACCAATCGCGGGCGAGCGGCCACTTTGGGATTTTCCCGACGGAACCTTGGCTAATCGTGAGTACCTAACTTTCTTATTCAGCCATTGGTTGGGACTGCATCTCGTTCCGCCAACGGTTCTAAGAGATGGTCCATACGGAACCGGAATGGTTCAACTCTGGATTGATATTGATGAGAGCGTTGACCTGATGGAGTTTTTCAAAGAAGACCACCCTGAATTAAGAAAGATCGCCCTTCTG